>JBEPVV010000165.1:0-5015 GCA_041690795.1 Gemmatimonadota bacterium
GGTAGCTCAGCACCGGATTCCGGAACGCATTGCGATAGATGCCGAGATCTGCCGCCGCATAGCCGAACTCCGCCGCGAGCGTGCCAAGAACCTTCTCGGCCTGCGCCGTCGCCATCATCGAATAGACGTTCTCGTCGGCGATGTTGACGATCACGGCTTCGGGCGCGGTGGCGAAACGCACAACACCTCCATCGAGCGGCGGCAAGCGCCACGCACCATCCACCGCACGCACCAGATAGCCGCGGGCAATCGGGTCGACGCGAGCGAGAATGGCTCCGGCGCGCAGCCACCCCGCGATCAGGTCGTCGTTGCCGCGTCCAGGGGCGAGATGCGCCGCGGCCTGCGCCAGCACTTCGCCAGCAGGAAGACCCCGCGCCATCGCCTCGGCGAGGCCCACGATGTGATGCGAGTAGGTGCCGGCGATCATCACTTCGTGCGTCAACGTGCCGTCGGGCGCCCAGACGTAGATCAGCATCTTCGACCAGTCGTGCCAGAGAGTAGCCGCACGGATGATGTCGAGCTGCAGTGCCGCCCCGCTGCCGGTCAGGTACCAGTCGTGATTCGTGCGGGCGAGGTCGAGCGCCGCCGTGATGTTGTACGCCTCGTGTACCGCGAGCCCACCGGGATAGTCGTGATGCGACCCGTTTCCGCCGGCCGCCATCACGAATGGCTGCAGTGGTCGCGGGCAATCGCTGCCATCGTCGCGCAGGGGCGGAAAGAGACTCTGGGTCACCGCCGCGCTGTCCGTCACGGTGAGGAGCCCGGCACGGACCAGCGAATCGACAATGGCATGGCGCGCGCCTTCGGCGAGCGCGCGACGGTACGCGATGCAGGTTCCGGCATTGGTGAGGGCATCAATGGTGGTCCGTCGCAATGCCGGATCGACAATGGCATTCGCTTCGCGCACCAGTGTTGCATAGGCACGCTGCACCAGTGGCGATTGGCGTGACGCGTGCTCGGCTGCATGGTTGATCGCGAACGGTTGCTGTGCAGGCGCACGCGTCGACACCAGGCCGATTGCAGCTGCAAGAAGCCAGCGCACATTCACCAACCGGTCAGAGCGCATGGCGGAATCCATGGATGGCGCACGGCTTGCCGTGCAGCGTGACGGTGACGCCACTGCCGGCGACCACGGTACCGATGCGCGTGAGGGGAATACCCGTTTCGCGCATGCAGTCCGCCGCCTCGACGAACTCTGCCGGCAACGTCACCAGTAATTCGTAGTCCTCGCCGGCGGTGGCGGCAAACAACTCGGGATCTTCGCCTATCAGCTGCGCCGCACTCGTGACCGCGGGATGCAACGGCAACGCGTCGAGCCCGATGGCCAATCCCACGCCCGACGCCTTGGCCAGGTGCTCCGCATCGCCACCCAGCCCGTCACTCAGATCCATCATCGCCGTGGCCCCGTGGCGCGCCAGCCAGCGACCGACAGCGATGCGCGGCATCGGATGCGCGAACGCGTGTCGCGCCGGAGCGTCGGGCTCCATCGGAATGGTCCACGCCTGCAGCGCGGCGCGCGCGCCGCCAAGGCAACCAGTCACCCAGATGCCATCCCCCGGCGTCGCACCGACCCGCGACATGGGCGTGATCGCGCGCCCCAGCACAGTGACGACGATCGCCCATTCGGTGCCTGACGTGAGGTCTCCACCCAGCACCTGCGCACCAACGCTCATCGCCGCCGCACCCACGCCTCGCATCACATCCACCAGGCCGTCTTCGCCGGTCTTGCGGGGGACGACGACCGCGGCAAACACTCCAACCGGAGTCGCTGCTGCCGCTGCGAGATCCGAAAGCGCCGCCGCCGTCGCGCGCCATCCCATCTCCTCGGGTGAGATCCACCCCCGACGGAAGTGCACCCCCTCGACACTGGCATCGACGCTGACCACCAGCGTGCCCTCGCCCGGTGGCACGACGGCGGTGTCATCGCCCACCGGTCCCATCGAGGCGCCAAGCGCCTTGGTGATCGCGCGGATGCGATCGAACTCGCCGCCACCGCCGAGACTGACGGCCGTCATGTGGTGCGTGGAGCGTGAAGCTCGAGGAGAATCGGCACCCGTCGCACCGCCGGCGGGCGAGCCCACGCGCGCCAGACGTCGGGCAAGGCGTTGACCACGTCCATCGGCCGGAGACCGCGAGCAGTGACGCGTCGGGCGCCGAAGTCCGCCGCCTCGCCGTGCGCCTGCGCACCGGCTGCAGCAGCGTCGGGCAGCGCGACCCCCTGCGCGATCAGTGCGGCGATGATGCCAGTGAGCACGTCACCGCTGCCACCGGTCGCGAGACCGGGATTGCCGGCCGCAACCGTGATCGCGCTGCCATCGGGCGACGCAACGATCGTCGGCACGCCCTTCAGTAGCACGGTGGCGCCGCTCTCGCGCGCCGCATGGAGTGCCGCATCCCACGGGGCGGTTTCGAGATCGGCAGCGCAATCGGCAAAGAGGGTGCGGAACTCGCCGATATGCGGCGTGCACACCAGCGGCCGCGTCGACGCCAGTTGGGCAAGTTCGCTCCGATGCGGCCTGAGCACGGTGAGCGCATCAGCATCGACAACCGCGTTGCGTGCATGCTCGAGCACACGCATCACGAATTCCGCGCGACCGGCATCGCGGCCGAGACCGGGCCCGATGGCAACCACGTCGGCGTGTCTGAGCAGCTCGATCACGGCGTCGCTGATTGCCCCGCTGAACTCCTGCGCTACGCACTGCAGTTCCGGTTCGGCTTCGCGCAGCGTGGCGAGCGATGTCTCCGGCGCTATCACGTGTACGAGACCGGCACCCGCGCCGAAGGCGGCCCGCGCTGCCAGTCGCGCGGCGCCCACCATGGCGGGGCTGCCGCCCACGATCACCACGTGTCCGCGGGTTCCCTTGTGACTGTTCGCCGTGAACGGCGCCACCCGCGCAGCGGCCCAGCGACTGTCGATCAGCACCGGCCAACTGCTGTCAGCCGGGGGCAGGCCGATCTCGACCACGACCAGGTCACCGATTTCGTCGCGTGCCAGCAACTGCCCTCGGCGCACACCACCAAACGTCACTGTCAGCGCGGCACGCAGCGGGCCGTGCTGCAGCCCCGTGCCGAGGTCGAGGCCCGTGGGGCCATCGACGGCCACGATGGGCCGTTCGAGATCGGCGATGCGATGGAGCAGCGGCATCATCTCGCCGCGGGGCGCGCCCGATGCACCCGAGCCCAGCAGCGCATCGACCACGAGTCCGATCCCGGGCCACGGACCGTCGGCCGGCACCATGCGCACTCCGTCCTGTTGCGCCGTGGTGCGCGCGTCGGCGGCGATTCCCGCGCGCGGTGGCGCGACTTCGGTCGCCCACACCGGGATGTCCATGCTTCGGAGGGTGCGCGCGATCACCCAGCCATCACCGCCATTGTTCCCCGGGCCGCACGCTACCAGCACGCCCTGCGACGTCGCGCTGGCAAAGCGATCGACGGTGAGCTGGGCCACAGCTCGCCCGGCGTTCTCCATCAGCATGCGCAACGAACGCCCCGACGATTCGGCAGCGATATCCCAGGAACGTGATTGTTGTGGAGTGAGTACGGGAAGTGGACGCATGCAGGAAAGTACAGCGACAGCCGCGGCGCGGCGCCGGGGCTCAGGCGGCGGGCTTGGCGCCCGGTTCCCACTTCATTTCGTAGCCCTGGTCGAACGCGGTGGCGAATTCGTAGACTCCGGCAAAATCTTCCTCGCGATCACCGGCCTGGGTGCTCAACAGCTCGATCGAAACCAGCGCAAAGACGATCTGGCCCAAGTCGGCTGTCTGCTTGACGCCCCACGACTCCAGCACCGGGCGAGCCAGGAGCCCGAACCGCTCGCGGGCCAGGTCGCGGCACGCCCACGAAAGCTCGGCGCCGGTGACGTGCCGGCGAATGTCGAGCTTCGATTGCAGGTACTCGATGCCCGCCAGCACGAAGAGGTACGCGCGCTCGTCGTAATGCTTGCCGGCTCGCGCATGAATCCGCGCCAGCACTCCGTCGGCAAATTGCAGCTCGTGCATCGTCAGGCCCGGCTCGACGGCACGTACGACGGGTAAAGCGGGAAGCCCGAGGCAAGCCCCTCGACATCGTGCTTGACACGCGCCAGCGTCGCGTCGTCGCGCTGCGTGAGTGCCGTGTCGATCAATTCCGCGATGCGCACCATCTCGGCCGGCCCCATGCCGCGCGTCGTGAGCGCCGGCGTGCCAACGCGAATCCCGCTGGTGACAAACGGCGACTGTGGATCGTCGGGCACCGTGTTCTTGTTGACGGTGATGCCGGCAACGCCGAGCACTCTTTCCGCTTCCTTGCCGGTGAGCTCCTTGGCGCGGAGATCGACCAGCATCAGGTGCGTGTCGGTGCCGCCGGACACGATCGCGAAACCCCGGTCGATCAGTGCTGCGGCGAGCGCACGCGCATTTTCGACCACGCGTGCCGCATAGCGCTTGAAGTCGTCGCCCAGTGCTTCGCCGAAGGCGACAGCCTTTCCGGCAATCACGTGCTCGAGCGGACCGCCCTGTCCACCCGGAAAGACCGATTTGTCGATCGCCTTCGCGTGCTCCGCGTGGCAAAGAATCAGCCCACCCCGCGGACCGCGCAGCGTCTTGTGCGTGGTACTGGTCGTGACATGCGCGTGTGGCACCGGGGAGGGATGCACGCCGCCGGCCACGAGGCCGGCAATGTGCGCCATGTCGACCAGCAGGAATGCGCCGACTTCATCAGCGATGCTGCGGAAGGCGGCGAAGTCGATGATCCGTGCGTAGGCCGACCCGCCAGTGATGAGGATCTGCGGCCGGACCTGCTTGGCCTGCTCGCGGATCTGGTCGTAATCCATCAACCCCGTCGACGGCTGCACGCCGTAGGCCTGCGACTTCCACACCTGGCCCGTGTGACTCACGGAGGTGCCGTGCGAGAGGTGGCCGCCGTGCGGCAGCGACATCCCCATGAGCAGCTCACCCGGCTTGATGAGCGCCATGAACGCCGCGAAGTTGGCCTGCGCGCCGGAATGCGGCTGCACGTTGGCGTGCTCGGCCCCGAAT
>JBEPVV010000166.1:0-4962 GCA_041690795.1 Gemmatimonadota bacterium
GCTCCAGCGAATCGGCTTCGGCCAGCCGTCCCTGCCGCTCCAGACAAAGGGCAAACCAGCCCAGCATGCCAACCCGGTCAGGCGAGAGATTGGCCCCGCCCTGGGTGAAGAGCGTCGATGCCTGACGGTATAGTTGTTCGGCGCCGGCGAGATCGCCCGCCGCATCGCGCGCCTGCGCCAGCTCGGACGTCATCGCCGCAATCATCGCCATGCTGGTCCCTGGCGCGGCGCGCGCGGCCGCCAATGCCCCTCGCAGTAGCGAGTCTGCACGCGCCGGGTC
The DNA here is from genome assembly GCA_041690795.1 of Gemmatimonadota bacterium. Lineage (GTDB taxonomy): Bacteria > Gemmatimonadota > Gemmatimonadetes > Gemmatimonadales > GWC2-71-9 > Palsa-1233. Next base: position 281 of record JBEPVV010000166.1, read on the forward strand.
GCCGTGCCAGATGGCATTCACGCCGCGTTCACGGAGGACCTGGACGCAGACCGCGGTGACGTCGGCGCGGTCGGCCCGGGTAGCGCACAGGCGATCCGCGAGCTGCAGCAGTGAGTCGCTGCTGGCGAGGTCGCCCCGTTGCACCTTCATGCTGGATGCCGCTTCGAGCCGGGTGGCCGCACTGATCGACGCCTGCCAATCGCGCTCCGCCGCCGCGCGACGCACCTGCATGAACATCAGGATCAGGGCGGCAATGAGGCCGAGGATCAGGGCCGATACCGCAGCCACGCCGGCCGCGTGGCGACGGGTAAACTTGCCGACCCGGTAGCGGAGCGAGTCGGGTTGCGCCGATACCGGCAGGCCCGCCAGGTAGCGGCGCACATCGTCGTCGAAGTGCGCCACCGAGCTGTATCGGGTCGCGACATCGGGCCGCAGCGCCTTGCGGATGATATTGTCGAGTTCGCCCGAGAGACGGTGACGCAGGCGCGTGACATCGGACTCGCCGGCGGCGCGCGCTGCGAGTTCGGTTGCCACCGCACTCGGTCGCGGCGTCTCGGCTTCGACAGCGCGCAGCACCGCCATCGGCGAACGGGAAGGCGCATCGTACGGCCGGCGCCCCGAGAGCAACTCGAAGAGCACGACGCCGAGAGCGTAGACGTCGCTGGCTGCCGACACGGGCTCGTCGCGGAGCTGCTCGGGGCTGGCATACTCTGGCGTGAACGGCCGGGACGTGGCGACGGTGGTGAGTTCATCGCCGTCCTGGGCGCCGAGCAACTTGGCGACGCCGAAATCGAGGAGCTTCACGCTGCCATCGTGCGCCACCAGCACGTTGGCCGGTTTGAGGTCGCGATGCACGATCAGCTTGCCATGCGCATGCTCCACCGCCGCGAAGACCTGACGAAAGAGGAGCAGTCGCTGGTCGATGGTGAGGTGGTGTTCGTCGCAGTATTTGTTGATCGGCATCCCCTCGACGTATTCCATCACGAAGAAAGGCTCGCCATCGCTGGTGGTGCCGCCATCGAGGAGGCGGGCGATGTTGCGATGCTCCAGTGCGGCGAGAATCTGTCGCTCACGCCGGAAGCGGGCGGCAAGTTCGCGGCCGCCGCCGCGGGCGCGGATCAACTTGATCGCCACGCGATGATCAAAGGCACCATCCGACCGGATCGCTTCGTAGACGGCACCCATGCCGCCGCTGCCGACGAGGCGGGTCAGGCGATAGTTGGCGATCGTGGTTCCGACACGCCGGCTACCTTCGTCGCGATTGCCGACGTCGAGCTTCGCGTCGTCGAAGTCCATGGCATTGTGGCGGAAGGCGGCGAGGAGCTTGTGTACTTCGTCGCGAAGGGGCGCGTCGTCGCCTGATTCGCGTGCGACGATGGCGTCCCACGCGTCAGGAGACGCGTCGGCGGCGAGGTCGAAAATATCGCGCACTCGGCGCCACCGTTCGTCCCGGGTGTTCACAGTGGCAATATACCGGAGTGGAGTGGTGCGATTCGGTCAGCGTACCCCGTTCAGCAGGTGGTGTCTCCCGGTGGTCGAGGTGCTGCGGGCGGCGACCGATCGAGCGCAGTCGGAAGGCGCGGTGAAGCGGCGTTGGCGGCGGACGCGGCCGCCGTGAGCCAGGCAAGCGTGTCGCTCGCCAACGGCCACGGAGCGCCGGCGGCAAAGGCGTGCGGCGCGAGTGTGCGGGGATCGCGACCGGTGATTCGCTGATAGATCACCAGTGCGGTGAGGAAGGAGCCCATCGCGGAGGGGTGATAGCCGTCGCTGCCGTAGAGCGGGAGACCAGCGTGCGCAGCGAGCGCGTTGTGCCATGCGTCACCTGCCGGGGCGAAGACGCCGTGCACGCTGGCCGCGGCCAGGAGCGCGGTGCCGTGGGCCGCGCTCCACACGTTCCCCTGACTGACGGCGGGCCACGTCATCAGCGTGATGCTGGTACCGCCGGCACGCGCAACCAGCGGCTCGAACCTGCGGGTCCAGAGGATCATCGAATCGCGACAGACCTGCGTCGTCGTTGGGCCCTCCTGCAGCACGACAAAGTCCCAGCTGCTGTCGCGCAGCATCTGCGTAGCGTTGCTGCCGCCGGTGAGATGATCGATCAGCGCGAGGTTGGGGCCTGCCGACATGGTGACGATGATGGGATCGTCGTTGTCGCCGGCAATCGCGGCCACCGTCAGTGGCAGCGCGTTGACGTAGGTGAGGGAATTGCCGACGAAGAGCACGCGAATCGGCGAAGGAGGCGGAATCGGCGGCGATTCGCCCGCGGCGGCGCAGCTGCCGAGTATCGCGGCCAAGGAGAATCGCGCGAAATGTGACATCAGCAGCGCCGAGTCAGTTGCTGAACTGACACCGACTCACGGCGATGTCACGGTAATGGTGGCGCCGCCAAGATTGATGGTTTTGTCCGGCAGGTGGATACCGATCTCGGCAGAGCCAGCGGCAACTGCGGTCACCGTGCCGGTGACGGCGTCAATAGTGACGATGGCCGGTGCGCTTGACGACCAGCGCAACGAGGTCACGGGAGTGGTGGGGATACACGGACCGGTGCCGGTGTACGCCGCCTGAAGGGTGACCGTATTGCCGACGTGCAACGACGCCGACGGTGGAGTAATGTCGACGATCTTGATGTTGCACATGTCAGTCATCTTCGCGGTATCACTGCACGCGGCGGCGGCAATGATGAGGGCGACGGGAATCGCATGCCGGAAGGTGAAGTGGCGCATTGTGGCCTCGACATGGGTAATACGGTGACCCCTCGCCCCTGCTTGGGGTCACGTTCCTGGGCCGTCAGCGTCATGCAGGCTACCTGGTGATGATGGGCGCCGTCCAGCGGAAGGTATCCCATTGCAGAGCGAGTGTTGCGGCACCGTTGCCAGCCGGTTCGATCGCGATGGTGAAGCGCTCGGTAACGGCCGGGAGTCTCTCGGTGCGGAGCGCTACGCGCGCGAGATCGCGGGTCGAATCGTACTGGGTGCCCCATTGCTTCGACTGCCGATTGATGATGAGCGTGGCGCCGTCGGGCTGCGGGATGGTCCAGAGCGTGTAGGTGCCGGGGGCAAGCTTGACGCCGGCCAGTGAAATCGCCGCCGACGTGCTGAACTGCGTTGCGGCATTGGCGCCCGTACGCCAAACGTCACCGAAAGGCACGACGTCGCCGAGGATGCTGCGGCCGCGTGCGGTCGGCCGCCCGTAGTCGACGAGGATCTCGGCTTTACCGGTGGTAGCGCGTACCGTGTCGCGGAAGCTGAGATCGCGGGCGATCCCTGCGGCCTTCTCGCGCGCCGCGAAACGCGTGGCGATCGCGTCGATGTCGGGCCCGTACGCGAGGCGTTCGACTTCCTGCTTGTAGGTGGTGTTCTGACCGGAGTACGAGAGCATCCTGCCGCTGGCATCGAGCGTCGCGGCGCCGGTACCGGCCAAACCAGTGGAAACGAACGTGATCTTGCCGTCGGGCAGTTTACGCACGAAGCCGCCTTCGAGCGGCGCGTAGCCGGGGAAATACTGACCGACCCGCACCGTATCGCCGGGCCGGCGCACAGCGGCGGCAAAGAGCAGTTCGTAGGTGCCATAGATGAACGAATCCCACGGCATCGTCAGCGCATCGTTGGTCTTGAGGGCCGTGTATGTGGTCGTGTCATTCACGCGCACGGTTGTGCGCACCGAGTCAGCGGCGAAGTCGGCCACGTAATGCCAGGCGTCGGGGCGGCCCGGCGCGCGATTGAGAATGTACTGGTCCATCGCCCAGTGGCGGATGCTGCCGTCGGGCGCGAGCGTCGCTTCCCAGTGCCGCTTGATGGCGCGCGGTGCCTGTTCGACGAGGTCACTGACCACGTGATTGCCGGTGCGGGTGATCCGCTCGATCGCCGCCGTATCGCGACCCAGGCGTGCGACGAAGCCGTAGGTGTCCTGCGCGCAGAGCGACGCGGGGAGGAGGAGGGCAGCGACGAGACTCAGGACGCGACGAGACATGCGTTCTCCGGGCGATAGTGTGGGTGTAGAATGTCTACACCCATGGTGGCAAGATGCTCGTGGTGACTGGAGCTGCAACGCTAAGGCATGGTTTCGCACCGTTTTCGAACAGTGATTGAGCAGGCCGGGGGACGCCCGCTTGGTGGTCGATGTGGGTTTCAGGCGGTATGTTCGATTCAGCACTCATTATCGCGGCACCGTCCCCGAGGGCGCATGCGGTTCGTACGGGCAATCATCGTTCTGTTGTGGTTCTCATCGCGACGGCTGCCGGCGCATTCCGCCGGCGCCTTTGCGTCGCCCTGTGATTCTGCGGCCACCAAAGCGCGGCCGCTGGATTGGCCCGCCGTGCAGGCGTGGGCTGGGCGATATCGATTGGTACTGCTCAACGACAGCCCTTCTGCGCCCACAGAACTTCGCTTGAGCCTCGCCGCCACCGACTCGGCGCGTCGCCATCCTCCTGTCCGCGTCGGGTACATCCCCGGCGTACGCCCGCTGACCGGCACCTATGCGCCGCCACTGGTTCGCGGCGACACTCGCGCCGCGCTGATCGACTCGACCCTCTATCTCGGCGGATTCGATGCGGTCGACGGTGCCGGCTATCGCCTGATGATTGGTGGTGCTGGCCCTCGGGGGTTTTCCGGAACCTGGCGAGTGGACGCCGGTTCCGACATGCTGGTTGGCCGCGACGGTCGCGCCGTGGTGCAGGGCAGAAA
>JBEPVV010000167.1:0-4934 GCA_041690795.1 Gemmatimonadota bacterium
GTCCAGTACCTGGCCCTGGAATGGGCTGACGGCGAGCCGCTGGAAACATTCATGACGCGTGCCGGAAAGCTGGCACCGCCTGTCGCGGCCAACATCGTCCAGCAACTGGGCGCGGCACTGCAGGAGGCGCACAAGTCGGGGATCATTCATCGGGATCTCAAGCCGGCCAACATCATGTACGACCCGGCGACCCAGACCGCGCGACTCCTCGATTTCGGCATCGCGCGCGACGCCGAACTCCCGGCCGAGGAGCGGCTCACCCGCGCGGGATTCTTCGTGGGCACGCTGCAGTACGTGGCGCCCGAAGCGCTGTCGGGCGAGCTCGTGGGCGAGCAGGCCGACGTGTATTCGCTCGCCGTGATCGCTTACCAGCTCCTGACCGAAGTGACGCCGTTTCCGGGCAAGAATCCCCGTGAACTCTTCCAGCAGCTGCTCACCCAGGATCCCATCACGCTCAACCAGGCCGACCGGACCGTCAAGTTTTCGTCGCGACTGGAAGAAGTGGTGATGAAGGGATTGTCGCGCGACCTGTCGAAACGCTGGAAGACGGTCACCGACTTCACGCACGCGTTCTGCGACGCCGCCACAGCCGAGCCGGAGAAGAAGGGATTCTTCTCGTCGCTGTTCAAGCGCGACTGACGTCGTGGGTCCCGATCGCGCCGCACTGATCGACCTCCTCAAGCAGCGCTCCGTCCGGTTCGGTGACTTTCTCCTGGCTTCCGGAGCGCGCTCCTCGTGGTACATCGACTGCCGCCTGACGACGATGTCGGCGCCGGGCCAGCAACTGATCGGTCCCCTTGCCATCGCCGAAATCGACCAGCGATCATGGCGGCCTGACGCGATTGGCGGCCTCACGATGGGGGCCGATCCGGTTGCGTATTCGATTGCTGCCGCCAGCATGCACACCGAGCGACCACTCGACGCTTTTTCCGTCCGCAAGGAAGCGAAACGCCACGGGACCGGAAAACGGATTGAGGGAAATTTTCACCCCGGTGCGAACGTGGTCGTGATCGAAGACGTGATCACGTCGGGCGGATCGGCACTGGACGCGATCGAGGCCGTCCGGGCGGAGGGTGGCGTGGTGATCGGCTTGCTGGCGCTGGTGGATCGCGAAGCGGGCGGCCGGGCGGCGATCGAGCGGGCTGGCGTCGAGGTCGCCGCGCTGGTGCGCGCCAGCGATCTCGGCATGCAGGGCTGATCCGCGCCAGCCGATGCATGGTCATCCGCGGCCTGGCGCCAGCGGCCTGAAGGTGCGCCACACCTCCCGGTTTGACCGCACGAAGCGATCAAGAAAACGATCGAGCACCGTGCAGAACGGAAAGCGCGAGCGGAATTCGCTGGGGGTGATCCCGAGTACCACCCGAAGGTGCCTGCCGAACGACTGCGGACTCGCATAGTCGAGACGATAAGCCACATCGGCGATGGTGAGATCGCCTTCGTCGAAGAGCTTTGCCGCATGGCACAACCGCACCGCGACCAGATGATCCTTGGGAGACGGCAGCCCGCTGCGAACAAACCGGGAGACGAAGGTCGACGGTGTGATGTCGAGCGCGCGTGCGAGCCGGCGGACCGTCGTGGTCTCCGGTGCACTGCGCACGAGCTCCTCCCAGAACCGCCGGCTTCCCACCGAGATCGGATTCAGGGTTTCCAGGATCGGCGCGAGGATCGAGTGGGCGCGTTCCGTCGGCGGCGCTGCGAGCACTTCTCGCAAGCGGCGCCATCCTGCCGCATCGGTCGCATCCACCACCTGCCGCACACCGGTGGCGCCGAGGCGGAGAATCGCTTCGGCATCGCCGGGTTCGCGCCGGGTCATCAGCGCCACAGTAGGCACCGAGGGGAAACTTCGGGCGAATTGTTCGAGCAGGGCGGGAGCGTCGCCGGCGCAACGGCGCACGGAAACCAGTACGGCGTCGACCGGCCGTTCGCGCACCAGACGCAGCGCGTCGCGGACGGAATCCCGGTGCAGTAGTGCGAAGCAGCCGCTACCCACGGCGTCGACGCGTGATCGTTCCGCCGGCTCGAGCACGGCGGCAATAGTGGGCGTGGCGACTGCAGGCATCGGTGCGCTCCGGATGAGGACGCAGGCAATGTCAGCGAGGCCCGACAACCAATCCTCAAGACGGACGAAAGACCCGTGTCCACAAGGCGGCACGGAAATGCGCGGGTTGCGGGCGTCAGCGAGCGACGATCGTCGCTAGGTTCCTGACGGGGCAGAACGAGGTGATCGCGGTCGGGGGCAACCCCGGCCGAGGAAAGTCCGAGCTCCACAGGGCAGACCGCCAGGTAACGCCTGGGCGCCGGAAGGCGACGGACAGGGCAACAGAAAGCAAACCGCCGATGGCTCGAGGACGAAAGTCCGAGAGAACAGGCAAGGGTGAAACGGTGGAGTAAGAGCCCACCGCTCCATGCGCAAGCACTGGAGGCACGGTAACCCCCGGTCGGAGCAAGGCCAAATAGGCGGCGAGGTGCGGCCCGCACCGTCTGAGCCGCGGGTAGGCTGCTTGAGGCGATCGGCGACGATCGTCCCAGAGAGATGATCATCCGTGCCAATGGATCGGCACGAACAGAACTCGGCTTACGGTTCCGCCCCACCGCGCCGCCCGTTGCGGCGCGGACACGCGCACGTGCGCGATCGATTCTCCGGAGGACGCGATGCTCATTGCCTTGCTGGCTGCCTTGCAGGTTGCGCAGGATGTCCGCTCACCCGGCCCAGTCCAGCGTTATCGCCTCGACGTCACCACCAATAGCGAGCTTGACCAGAGCACCATCGGCAAGCCGAAGATGATCGGCGGTCTGGTGACGCACGCCATCATCACCGTGTCCATGCGCGACACCACCGGCGGACAGATCGCGCAGGTCGTCGTCGACTCGATGACGCTAGAGCCGAGCGGATTGATCGTACCGCAACTCGCTGAGCACCCCAACGCCGCGGCGAACGCGCGCGGCGCGTGGGTGCGGGCGTACATCGTCCACGGCAAGCAACAGGGTGGTGCCCAAATCTCGGATTCCACCAATAACCCCGCGCTGGCGGCGGTAGTGCAGGCGCTGGGTGTGCTCTTCCCGGGGATCCGCCGGGGAGCGAAGGTCGGCGACAGCTGGGCCGACACGAGCCACGTCAACAACAGTTCGGGTCCACGCCACCAGACCGGCGAAATCGTTGCCGCGTGGAAGGTGATAGCGGCCGAAGGCGACGGACTGGTGCTGCGCGGCACCTCGGATGCGCGCACGCGGACCGAGGACGGCAGCGGTCAGATGATCACGATGACCGGTGGCAGCAAGGAAGAAGTGGTCGTCCCTGCCACGGGTCCGGTGCGGCGTGCGACGATCGAGAGCTCGAACTCGATTCTCGTGAGCTCGCCGCAGATGGCGCAGCCCATTCCCGGCACGAACGGCGGGAGCCTCAAGCTGACGCCACTGCCCTGACTTGAACAGCGGACGCGCGGAGCTGTGCGCGCGCGAGGGGGAGTATCGTCGCAGGTATCATGCACAGCGCCAACCGCTTTCGCCGCCAGCAACGGTCTGGTCGTTCGCTCCGCGCCACCCTGGGCCTCGTCGCGGTGCTGGCCGGGTGCGGCAGCAGTCAGCCAGCAACCGCGCCGACGACTGCGACCGGTGCCACGGGAGCAAACGCCGGCATTTCGCTCCGCACCAACTGGCAGGCCACCGTGGTGGTCGAGCGCGACGATTCGATTGTCCTGACGTTACCCTCGGGCGACCATCAACTCCAGCGGATGCAGCGTCGCGGCGTGTTCCACCTGGCGGTGAAAGAGGACGGGAAGATTACGCTCCGGCTCGATTCGTTGACGGTGCACCCACGCCTGCACTCCGACACCGCGTCGCCGGCGCATGCCGCGTGGAGCGGGCGCCTCGGCGACGCGCGGCCGGGCGCCCTGCATGTCTCCGATGGCGGTGACGGGGCTGGAGAGCTGACTGCCATGGTCCGTGACCTCCTGCCACGTCTGCCGGCCGGTGGCGCCCATGCCCAGTCGTCCTGGAGCGACACGTCGTCAGGATCGGTGCAGGTGGATATTTTCAACACCAGCGAGCGTCGCACGGGGCGGTGGCGAGCGAGTGCCCTGACGGCCGTGTCCGCAAACGGGGTGCTCCCGATTCATGTCCGGGAAGAGTTCGAGCAGCTGGGCAACGGTACGTCGGGCGACAAGCGACTGACGATGACATCACAGGGTAGACGTAGTGCAACATACTACGTAACAAGAGATGGTCGGGTGCGCAACGCGCAGCTGGAAGACTCGACCGCGATGCTGATCAGTATCCCTTCAACCAGACAGGTGGTCCCGACGATCCGGTTTGCCCATACCAACGTCCGGTTCATCGCCCTTCCGGGTGATTCCACCGAATAGCGAGCGACCCCGCCGGCGGAAAGTGATGCTGGGGCTGGCGGGGCTCGCCGGCCTTTTTTTCGCCTGGCTCTTTCTGGTCTGGCCCCCGCCGCTCTGGTATCGATGGCATTTCCCCCACGAGACCGCGTTCATGGCGATGCGTCGCCACGAAGACCCTGTCTCGGCCAGCCACCGTCTCTACCGACCGGTGCCGCTTGCGTCCATCGCACCATCAATGCGCCGCGCGGCCATGATTGGTGAGGATATCCGCTTCTACACGCACCACGGCATCGACTACATCGAGCTGCGCCGGGCGTTCGGCTATCCGCGTGACGCGTTCAGCTGGACCAGCGCAAGCGACTGGGGAAGCTTGATTGCGGCTGCAGCCCAGAGTGCCGCTCACCCCGACCGCGTCCGGGGCGCCAGCACGATTACGCAGCAGCTGGCCAAGAACCTGTACCTGTCGCCCAGCCGAAATCCGCTCCGAAAGGTGAAAGAGGCGATCACCGCCTGGCGGCTCGAGCTCTGGCTACCGAAGGACCGGATCCTCGAGCTCTATCTCAATACGGTGGAAACGGGCGATGAGATCTGGGG
>JBEPVV010000168.1:0-4910 GCA_041690795.1 Gemmatimonadota bacterium
GAAAGTCGAGCTAAGAGCCGTAAATCTTTCTCGACATAGCGGCGGACAGCATCGCTGTCGCCGCGCGGCAGGTACGAGTCGTGCAACTCTTCGAGTGAGTCGGCCGAACCCCACCACTCCTGCACGTGCGGCCGCTGGAGCCACTGATGCAGCAGGGCCACGTCGGCTTCGACCAACGGCCGGAACGACAGGTTGAAATGCTGGTTCACCAGATGAACTTACCGCAGTACATTGCGATGCATCCCAACCGGAGCGCGACGATGCGGCAGCTGACGGTCTTCAACTCGATCAGCCTCGACGGCTGTTTCACCGACGCCAACAATGACATGAGCTGGGCGCACCAGACCGACCCCGAGTGGCAGGCCTTCACCAACGGGAACGCCAAGGGCGAGAGCGAAGTCATCTTTGGCCGGGTGACCTATCAGATGATGGCCGGCTGGTGGCCATCACCGGCCGCACTGAAGGCGTTCCCCCAGGTAGCCAAGGCGATGAACGAGATGCCGAAGGTCGTCTTCTCGCGCACGTTGCAATCGGCAGAGTGGAGTAACTCGCGGCTGGTGAAGGATGACCTGGTCGGCGAAGTCCGCCGCATGAAGGCCGATCGAGGTCCGCACCTGCTGCTGATGGGTAGCGGGACGATCATCGCCCAGCTGACCCAGGAACGTCTCATCGACGAATATCAGATCGTCACCCAGCCCGTCGTCCTCGGCGCGGGGCGCTCGATGTTCGAAGGTGTCAAGGACCGGCTCAAGCTCAAGCGCACCAAGGAACGGAGCTTCGCCAACGGCTGCGTCGTGGCATGGTACGAGCCGGAGCGTTAGCGGTCAGTTCAGCCCTTCCGCACCGATGAAATCGTGAACTTGAACCCGTCGGGATCATGCAGCCTGAACATCCGGACGCCCCATGGCGTATCCATCGGCTCGTTGTCGAGCACGCCGCCGCGCGCCTTGATCTGGTTGGCGAGCATGTCGATGTCCTGATCGGTCGTGATCTGCAGTGAGAACCCTGCGCCCTTGACCCGATCGGGTCCCTTGGCGCCATCGTCCTGGCCGAGCAGGAGGCTGACGTCGCCGGCGAGGAGAGAAATTGCGCGGAGTTTGCCTTCTCGCTCGTGACGCCGGTCGACGGTGAAGCCGACGACATCGCGATACCAGAGCAGACTCTTCTCCAGGTCATTCGCTGTGATCGACGGCGAAATCGCCCGACCACGCAGAGTCTCAGGCTTGGCGCGTGGGGTGTGGTTTGTCGTGTCAGTCATGATCGGCTCCGGGTCTGGCGCATCGCGCCTCGTGGGATCGGGAACGGGGGTCGTTCGGAAAGCCTCTCAAAGAATACGCTCCGTGCGCGCATCGCGCTCAATGGGTGCGCGAACCTCAGATGCGTGCATCGGCCGCTAGCTCCCCCGGCCCGGCGCCACGAACCGCCGCGATTGCCGTTCGTACGCGTGCGCCAGCGCCAGCACCTTCGCATCGTCACCAGGGAGCCCCACTACGGAGAGGTTGAGCGCAGGCATTCCGTCCACTCCCATGCCGGCCGGCACCGAGACCTCGGGAAGTCCGAGCCAGTTGCCGTAGCCCAGCGTCACCCGGATGTCGGGCCATTGGCCGCCAATCAGCGTGGCGTTGAAGGGCATCGTCGGATAGACCATGGCCGCGATACCGTTTGATTGCATCGAGCGCGCGAGTGTCGCCACTACATCGGTGCGCGATCGCGCAAAGGAGCGTCCAGCCGGATCGTTGGCCATCGGCTGGGAAAGCAGCGGCACGCACGCTTCGAACGTCGGCGGCAGTACATCGTAGTAGGCGCGATAGGCATCGTAGCCGCGCCGCATGTCGGCGCGCGGGTCGTGCGAACGCCGGGCGAAATAGCGGAAGAGGGCATTGGCGGTCGGCGCCGGCGATCGCGAATCGGGCGCAACGTCGCTGCGGGTGTGTGCAGCGGCAGCAAAGGCCGCGCGATAGCTGTGCGTCGTCACGGCCGGATCGAACGACGACACCATCGCGCCAGCCGCTCGCAGGTCGGTTACCGCGCGATCCCACACCGCGAGCGCCTCGACCGTCATCTGCGCGCGTGGCACGTGGGCGTCCACCAAGCCGAGATGAATGCCGTTGAGCGCGTCGTCGCGCAGTGCCAGCAGCGGGGTTCCATTCCACCGATCGGTGCGCGCGAGCGGATCTGACTTGTCAGCCCCCGCGACGACCGCGAGCAGCAACGCCGCATCGGCAACGCTGCGCGCCAGCGTGCCGTGCGTGTCGAGAAAGGGCCAGGTCGGGATCACGCCAGTACGGGGCACCAGCCCGAAGCTGGGCTTGACGCCGACCACGCCGGTGAACTGTGCTGGGATCCGGTTCGATCCGCCGTCATCGGTACCGAGTGCGGCGAAGGCCATTCCATCGGCAACGGCGACGGCTGAGCCGGCGCTCGACCCGCCTGGCGTACGCGTGCCGGTGCGATCGTGCGGATTGCTCACCTGCCCCGTGAACGAACTCGTGCCGCTGCCACGATATGCGAAATCGTCCGCTGCGGTCTTGCCGAGAACGATGGCGCCGGCGGCACGCATCCGTTCGATTTCGAGCGCATCGTGCGGCACGGCCTCCGGAAAGAGGTGCGCCCATTCGGCGTTGGAACCTGTGGTTGGCAATCCCTTGACGTCGTAAATCGACTTGGCAAACACGGGCACGCCGTCGAGCGGTCCGCGACTGTTGCCGCGTTTACGGCGCGTGTCGGCCGCGCGCGCCTCGTCGAGTGCCGTGGTGGACAGCTCGTCGATCGCATGCCACCGCAGTCCTTCGGCGCGGCAGCGCTCGAGTGCGTCGGTGGTGACTTGCACCGCACTCCACTCGCCACCGCGCAGCCCCGCCTGGTAGTCGGCGATGGTGCCATTGAGCGGGTCGGCGTCGGCGAGGTTCCATCCGCGACCAGGGATGGCGGCGGTCGCGGCCAGGGACGCGAGCTGAGCGAGAACTTCACGGCGGGTCAGGAAATGAGGCATGGAGACGGATAAATGAATAGCTGCAGGTGGGCGGGACGGCTATCCATTTCCGGGTTAGCTTTTCTCCTTCCCCATGACCACGCCAGCTGATCCGCCCCCGGACGCCACGATTGCCCGGCTTCTCGACGAGGTCCGCCATGGCGCGCCCGACGCCATGGAGCGGCTCCTTCCGTTGGTCTACGCCGAGCTGCACTACATCGCCGAACGGCACATGTCGGGCGAACGCCCCGACCATACCCTGCAGCCCACGGCGCTGGTCAACGAGGCTTTCCTCCGCCTCGTCGGCGGCACGCCCGCCGATTTCAATGACCGCACGCATTTCCTTCGCGCGGCGTCAACCGCGATGCGGCGCGTGCTCGTCGATTACGGTCGTAAGCGCCACGCCGCCAAGCGCGGCTCCAATCTCCAGGTAACGCTCGACGAGGCGATCGCCGGTGGGACCGGAAAGGCACTCGATGTACTGGCGCTCGACGAAGCCCTGAGCCGCCTCGCCGAAGCTGATGCGCGATGCGCGCAGGTGGTCGAACTCCGCTTCTTTGGCGGTCTCAGCATCGCCGAGGTCGCCGCAACGCTCGGCACCTCGGTCGCCACTGTCAATCGTGATTGGCTATTCGCTCGCGGGTGGCTCGCCAAGGAGATCGACGCGGACCTCGGCTCGGCTCCGTGACCAGCGACGTCCGCCGGTTGCAGCAGGTCCGCACTGTATTCGACGCCGTGGTCGACCTGCCGACCGCCGACCGAGCGGTCGTGCTCGATCGACTGACGGCCGGCGATGCGGCACTCCGTCACGAAGTCGAGGTCGTCCTCGTTCACGCCGAGCGCACCGAAGTGCCGCTGGTCTCGCCGCTGCTTGCGCATACCGGCGAGCCGCCGCTGACCGCTGCGTCACTGATCGGCGAACGGATCGGCCCCTACACCGTCGTCGGACTCATCGGCATGGGCGGCATGGGCGCGGTATACGAGGCTACCCGCGCCGATGATCAATACCAGAAACGGGTGGCGATCAAGATCGTGCAGCGCGACATCGATTCAGCGCTCACACTCGCCCGCTTTCGCCGCGAACGGCAGATCCTCGCATCGCTCGTGCATCCGAACATCGCGACCATGCACGACGGCGGCGTGATGCCGGATGGTCGCCCGTTTCTCGTGATGGAATACGTCGATGGGTCGCCGATCACGACCTGGTGCAATGCGCGCTCGCTCTCCCTGCGCGATCGCGTAGCACTCTTCCGTCAGGTCTGCGCCGCCGTCCATCACGCGCACAAGAACCTTGTCATTCATCGCGACCTCAAGCCCGGCAACATCCTGGTCACCGCCGACGGAGTGGTCAAGCTGCTCGACTTCGGCATCGCCAAGCTGCTCAGCAGCGATGACGACGATGCGGCGACCGGGACGATGCCGCTCACCCGCGGTGGCGCCCGCGCCTTCACGCCCGAGTATGCATCGCCCGAACAGATTCGCGGCGAGCCACTCAGCACCGCATCCGATCTCTACTCGCTTGGCGTCGTGCTGTTCGAGTTGCTGACTGGTCGCCGGCCGCATCAGGCCAAGAGCCGGGCGCTGGTCGACATCGAACGCGCCGTGATCGAGACACCGGCACCGCGGCCAAGCTCGGTGATCACTGACTCGATCGGTGAGACGATCGGCAGGCAGAGTCCGGCGCGGATCCGTCAGCGGTTGCACGGCGAGCTCGACAGCATCTCGCTCAACGCACTGCACGGCGAGCCGCCGCGTCGTTACGCCTCTGCCGAAGCACTGGGCGACGATCTCCGCAACTATCTCGACGGACTGCCGGTACGCGCGCAGCGAGACTGGTTCGGGTATCGCGCGCGGAAGTTCGTGGCGCGGAACCGTGCCGCGACGGCAGCATCCGGGCTCGCCATCGGGGCACTGGTGGCCAGCGTGGTGATATCGCCCC
>JBEPVV010000169.1:0-4883 GCA_041690795.1 Gemmatimonadota bacterium
CCGACGTCTCGACATCGATCGGCTCGCGGTTGGGGCTCGACGACGAGGCGGTCGTGCCACCCTTCGGCTTCCGCTTGCCGAGCGCCTTGGCCTTCGCGGTTTCGGCTTCCGACGGTGCCGGCACGTCGGTGACGCGAAGCAACTCGTCAACCGTGGAATGCCCGTCGAGCAGGTGCTTGAGGCCGCATTCGAAGAGGCTGCGCATGCCGGCATCGCGCGCCGCCTGGCCGATCTGGTCGGCGTTGGCGCCATTGCCGATCAGGCGCTCGATCTCGGGATTCATCGCCAGGATCTCGACCACCGAGAAGCGGCCGCGATATCCGGTCTGCGTGCATTGGCCGCAACCGACGGACTTCCAGAGCGCAGAGCCTTCGGGGATGAACTTGCGGAGCCGTTCGGGAACCTCGCTCAACGGCTGCTCCATCCGGCACGACGGGCAGACCCGGCGCATCAGCCGCTGGGCGATGATTCCCCGCAGCGCCGCGCCGATCTTGAAGGCCTCGAGGCCCATGTCGACGAGGCGGGTGACCGTGTTAGGCGCGTCATTGGTGTGCAGCGTCGAGAGCACAAGGTGGCCGGTGAGCGAGGCCTGCACGGCGACCTGCGCAGTCTCGATATCGCGGATCTCACCGACCAGTACGATGTCCGGGTCCTGACGCAGGATCGAGCGGAGCGCAGCCGCGAAGGTGAGGCCGGTTTTCTCGTTGGTCTGGACCTGCACGACGTTCTTGCCAAGGCGATACTCGACCGGATCCTCGACGGTGACGATGTTGATCCCCTCACCTTCGATCGTGCGAATGCACGAATACAGCGTCGTCGTCTTGCCCGAACCCGTGGGTCCGGTGCAGAGAAGAATGCCTTCCTTGCTGTTGAGCAGGCGACGGATGATCGCCTGTTCGTCATCGTAGAGGCCGAGTGCGTCGAGCGACAGCATCGTCGACTGGGTGTTCAGGATCCGGATGACGACCTTTTCGCCGTGCGTTGCCGGCAGCGTCGAGATCCGGAGATCGACCGGGTTGCCGTTGACCTGTACACGCGCGCGTCCATCCTGCGGGCGCAACCGGTCGGCGATATCGAGGCCGGACATGATCTTGATCCGGGAAATCAGCGGCGTGCCGGCCTTGCGTGGAATGGTCATCGCGTGGCGAAGGACACCGTCGATGCGGTAGCGCACGACGACGACCTGTTCGCCCGACTCGATGTGAATGTCGCTGGCCCGGCTGGTGATTCCATCGGCGAGCAGCACGTCGACCAGCTTGACGATCGGACGTGAACTCGCTTCGGCCTCGGCGGCATCGGCGTCCATCTCGTCCTGCTCGTCGGGCAGGGCGACGACGTCGAACTCCTCCATCCCGCCGAGGATGTCCTTGACGCTCCCTTCGCGACGCGCCGCGCCGTAGACGACATCGAGACGTTCGCGGATCTGCCGCGGCGATGCCAGCAGCATGCGTACTTCGCGGCCGGTGGCAAACGCCAGCGCCTGTTCAGCGCCGATGTCGAATGGATTGCTGGTCGCCACCTCGAGAAGCGAGTCGGTGACGGTGAGTGGAATGACGGTGTGACGCCGCGCCAGCTGTTCGGGGAGCGCATCCCGACCGGCTTCGGTCGCAAGCTCGAGATTGGCGATCGGCAGCTTGCAGCGCGCCGCCACCGCGTCGAGAACCTCGACTTCGGTGAGCAGCCGCGCGTCGACTACGCGTTCCCAGAAAGAGGTCTTGGATTCCTTGTCGCTCTGCAGCTGCTCGACCTTCCCGGCAGCCAGGAGGGGACCGAGAACCGCAGCCATCCATTCGTCGTTATAACTCGTCACAGACGCCCTTTCGCAGGCGGGCGGGGGATTGGGTTCAGAACCAGTGCAATCTAGGTGCCCCGTGCAGCAGCGGCTGGTTTCGCCAGCCTCCTTTGCATTCCCGACGCACACCGGTTCCGGCTACATCACTCCCCACCAGTCCGGGTGAATGTCGATGGCAAAGCCGAACCGGCCGGTGTGGAGCGCCGCGCCCGCTTCGACCCGCACGAGAGGCCCCCACAGGTCCAGCCGCAAGCCAAAGACCGGAAGTACCTCGCCGGTTCCCCGCCACGGTGCCGCGAGATCGTCACCACCCGCTACTCCCGCGGCAACGAATGGCCCTAGTGTGCTGCCCAGATGGACATACCGGGAATACGGAATCGGTGGCGTCGGCAACCTGACAGGCAAATGCCACCAGATTTCGGCGCGCGCCATCCGCCGGCCGCCGATCTCGCGAAACGGTACGCCGGGCAAGGTGCCTTGGCCGCCGAGTACGAAGTCGCGGTAGGCGGGGAGGCCCTCGGTCGCGATACCACCGTCGAGCGCTGCCTGCAATTCGCCCGATGGCATGGCGAACCGTCGCTCGACGTGCAGCGCCCCTCGCCCCCACGAATTGGCGCCCGATCCGGCCTCCATCGCGACGCTCCAGGTCGTGCCCGTTGTATCGACGTGAGACGCCGATACGCGCGCCACGGCCGCCGCACCGGCACCGAGCGCAGGATTGAACGACAGGCGCCCCAGCAGTGGCTGGAACCGTGTCTCGACCGAGCCGGACCACTCCCGGCCAGCCTCCACACTGAAGCGCGTCTGGTGAGTTCCCCACGCGATCCGGCCAATCTGGCGTTCAAGCAGGACGTAGTCGCCCTGATCCTCGCCGAACAGCGTCGTGATCGAGCTGGCGACACCGCTGCTGATTGGCGTGTCGGCGATGTCGCGCACCCGCCGCTCGGCCAGTAGCGACACCGCGACGCCGCCACGTTCTCGCACAACCGCAGCGCCTCCGACGATGCGATGGTCGCTGAGCCCGATCCCGGCCTGCGCCCGGAAACGGACTGCGGCAGCGACGGCCACACTGGCACCCAGTGCGGGGGTGATCCCTTCGACTCGATTGATGTGGACCAGATTGCTGATGCCGGCCGCGAGCAGCCGCAAGTGCGGTAGCCCATCGAGGACCTGACCACCCATCGCCGCGGCGGCGTGGCGGGTGACATCCTCGACGTCGGCACTGGTCGCGGGCAGTCCGTCCAGCTGCGCGGCGATCGGCTGAGCCCACAACCCATGGGAGCTCGGCGCGGTGGGCCCTGCGATCCACGGACCGTCGAACCATCCCTTCGGATGATGCACGCCGAGATCGTAGTCATCGAGCGTCCAATCGCCGCGGATCACGGTGATGATCGGAAAATCCAGAAATGGCACCCCGCGGCGGATCACGATCGACTGGCGCCATGGGAGCCAGCGAGCATTGCGCTGCAGCGAGTTCTCGAGCGTGACGGTGATATCGGCGACGGTATGGTCGCGATACGACGCCGGCGTGAAGGTGAAGCTGAAGCGGACAAGTGCCGCGCGATCGAGGTCGAGGTAGAGCGTGCCAATCGTTCCGGCTGAATCCCGCTGGACGGGGCGGACTTCAACAGAGACGACACGCACCCGGCCCGCCGGACCGGAGACGGTGGTCGTGTCGCCGACGGCGAATTCGTACCGCGCCAGACCATCCGGGGAAAGCGGATGGGGGATGTCGCGCACCTCGTCGCCTTGGCCGAGGCGGATGGTGCTGCCGAAATCGTTGGCGACGATCCCGAGATGGTCGCGATGATAGGTCATGCGATTCGGCAGGAAGCTGGTGTCGCGCCACGCACGGATGATCTGCTTGCTCCGACTCGGTGCCTCCCCGTACACTTCGACCAGCAGTTCGTCGACCCTTACTACTCGTTCCCGCGGCCCATCACCATGATCAAAGACCGATGTGTACCGCAGGAACCCGTGCGCATCAGCGCGCCAGCCGGCAATGAGGGTGTCCGCGTCACGTTCGGCACGATGGGCGACTGCCCGCCGAATCAACGGAATGCTGCTGCCAGCATGCCACTCCTGCGCGCTGATTCGCGCGGCGAAGCCCAGCAACATCATCCACGGAAGGACGCGGCGCATCGCTCAAAGATAGGGGCGATGGTGCTGCTCCTCGCGGCGTGCCATGGCAATCGTGCCGACACCGCGCCAACGCCGGTCCCGCCGACGGCGCCGACGACACTCGACCGGATCGCGGTGATCAACGCGACCGGGACCGTTGTTCGTGACACGGCCATCACCTTTGCGGCGGCAGACGGGCGCACCATTGTGCTGCGGCACCCCGCGCCGGACGAAGCGATCTTTCTCATCGTCCACGTGCCTCCCGCCGCCGATTCACTGCATAGCCGCGACTCCCTGCACCTTACCATCCATGCGGCGCCCAGTCTGTATGAGTTCACCGTGGCCAGTCCGGACAGGTTTCCCACCGGAACGACAGCCACGTTCTCCTACGCAATCCACTTCAAGACTCCGCCCGATATTGCCACCAAATATCCGTCGCCAGGACGCCTGGACCTGATCGTCGCACCGGCGGAATTGATGCCCGGCAGCAAGGTCGTCTTCGTCGCCGCAACGCGCCCCGCCGCCGACATGATGCGGTTTCCACTGGCGCATCCGGGCAGTTACGCACTGGCCGTGATGCGGTGACCGACGACCTGCCACGGTGTCGCGCGGCGGCGCGCGACGGGTACACCCGCGTGCCGATCGTCCGCGAGGTGATCCTCGACGGCGACACGCCAGTGTCAGCCTTCGCGAAGCTGCACCGCGGTGAGTATGGATTCCTGCTCGAGTCGCTGGAAGGTGGCGAGCGCTGGGCCCGGTATTCCTTCCTCGCCACGGAACCCGCGGCGGTCTTTCGCTACCGGGGGGACGCGGTCGAACAGCGGAGCACCGGCGATGAATGGTCCGCTGCCGACGCGGATGCGCCCCTCGATCACCTCGGCCGTATCCTCCGGGCCGACCGGCCGTTACCGGTTGCCGGGTTGCCGAGATTCACCGGGCCGATGAACTCATCCGGCCCATTCATCATCCG
>JBEPVV010000170.1:0-4865 GCA_041690795.1 Gemmatimonadota bacterium
TCAA
Organism: Gemmatimonadota bacterium; assembly: GCA_041690795.1. Classification (GTDB taxonomy): domain Bacteria; phylum Gemmatimonadota; class Gemmatimonadetes; order Gemmatimonadales; family GWC2-71-9; genus Palsa-1233. The sequence continues at coordinate 5 of JBEPVV010000170.1, forward strand.
AATCAGGTTTCCTCACGGAAGTGTTGGTTCGATTCCGACCGGGGGCACCAACCTGAAATGTAGGCAGGCCAGCGTTTTAGGTTGGTCTGTGGTTTTCCACAGTTGGAACAACCCAGGTACAAAAGTCTAACGCCTAGGTTTAACGTCTGCAGACGTTGGGCTCTTCGTCGAAATGCCCTCGTGCGCGAGCCTCTTCGCCAAGGCAGCGCCCGCCTGATCCGCCGTCAGCTTGGTGTAGCGATCCAGCACCTCGTTGATGCGGGCGATCGAGTGGCCGGTGATGGCGCGGATCTGTTCTCGCACATAGCCTGCATCATGAAGCGCCGTGATGCAGGTATGACGCAGCACCCTCATCGTGAGCCACGCTGTCGGGATACGCATAGGCTCGCCCGGGTAATGCTTGACCGCGTAGCGCGAGGGAAAGCTCTCGTGCCTCTTGATCAACTCGGCGCGCAAGGCGTCGAACGCGTGGTAGATATCGGCGACACACTTTCCGCCGAGTCGCGGCGTTCGACGCCTTCGCCCCTCCCAGGACGGAAGGAAAACCACCATTTCAGGTCGGCATCGCGACCGACGCATCGGCCTCAGCGGGAAGTCCCGGAAAATGGCACGCAGCCGTATGTCCCGGTCCGGCGCTCGACAGAGCCGGGTCCTGTGTCACACACACGACCGGCAGGCGATCCACCGCACCGATCGCGACGCCTACCCGTCCCGCCATCAGCCGCGCGCGCGCACAGCGCGGATGGAAGCGACAACCGGCCGGCATAGCCGTTGCCGACGCGATCTCCCCAAACAGTCGAACCCGCCGGCGCGCCCGCTCGCGTGCGGGATCAGGCACCGGCACGGCGGAGAGCAGCGACACCGTGTAGGGATGCTGCGGATTGTCGTACAGCGCATCGCGCGGCCCGGTCTCGATGATCCGCCCCAGATACATCACCGCCACACGGTGGCTGACATGGCGCACCACCGCGAGGTCATGGGCAATAAATAGGTAAGCGACGTCCGACCGTCGCTGAATATCGCGCAATAGATTGAGGATCTGCGCCTGGATCGACACATCGAGTGCCGAAACCGGCTCGTCAAGTACCAGTAAAGCTGGGTCGAGCACCATCGCCCGTGCGATGCCGATGCGCTGGCGCTGACCTCCGGAAAACTCATGTGGATAACGATGCGCCAAAGCCGGATCGAGCCCGACGCGGCGCATGGCCGTCCGGATCCGCGCTGGCCGTTGCCCGCGTGGCACACCGTGCACAGCAAGCGGTTCGGCAATCAGCGCCCCGACACTCATCCGCGGGTCGAGCGAACCATAGGGATCCTGAAACACCATTTGCATCCGCGTGCGCAGCCGCCGCAGTTCGGCCGCCGGCAGTCGTGCGATGTCGCGACCCTCCAACACGATCCGCCCCGTGGTCGGCTCGATGAGCCGTAGCACGAGCCGCCCTAGCGTCGTCTTGCCGCTCCCGGTCTCGCCGACCAGCCCTAGCGTCTCGCCCTGCCGCAACGCGAGCGACACGCCATCTACAGCGCGCACCACGGGGCGCGGTTGCCCAAACAGGCTGGCACCGCCGCCGAAGGTTTTCGTCAGATTCTCCACCGCCAGCAGCGGCAAGGCGTCGTGCGCGGTTATCACGTTTTCCCCGCATCTAGCATGGGCCAGTGCAGGCATGCAGAACGGTGCTCGGCGCTTGGCGCGGGCATCAGAGAAGGGCGGGTGGCGCGACACTCCTCGCGGCCACGCCCCACAAAGCAGCGCGGCTCGAACGGGCAGCCGGGCGGGAGGGCAGCCGGGTTGGGGGGGTGCCCGACGATCGGCGTCAACTCCGCGTCCGCAGGCGTGTCCAGATGCGGGATCGTGCGGAACAACGCCACCGTATAGGGGTGGCGTGGGGCCGCGAACAGCGGCTCGACGGCCGCCTGCTCGACAACGCGGCCGGCATAGAACACCGCGACCCGGTCCGCATGGCGCGCCACCAGCCCGAGATCGTGGGTGATCAGCACCAGCGCCATGCCACTCTCGTCGCGCAAGTCGGCGAGGAGTTCGAGTATCTGCGCTTGCACGGTCACGTCGAGTGCAGTGGTCGGCTCGTCGGCAATGAGCACGCGCGGGCCGAGGGCAATGGCCATAGCGATTAGCGCGCGTTGGCGCATGCCGCCAGAAAGCTGATGCGGATAGTCATGCACCCGGCGGTGCGGATCGGGAATATGGACACGCTCAAGCAGGGCTACGGCACGTTCACGCGCCTCACGCCGGCCGATCGGCAGATGCGCGCGCAGCACTTCGACGATCTGCGCGCCGATGGGGAATACGGGGTTGAGGGCGGAGAGCGGATCCTGGAAGACCATAGAGATGGCCGCACCGCGCCGCTCGCGTAAAGCCGCCGGCGACAGCGTGAGCAGATCGACGCCCTCGAACAGCACGACTCCTGCTACCACTCGGATCGGCGGCGGGGCGATGCCGAGAGCCGACAGGAAGGTCATCGTCTTGCCCGAGCCCGATTCGCCGACGACAGCAAGTGTCTCTCCACGCGCCAGCGTCAGCGAGACATCGTCGACCAAGGTCACGCCTGAACCGGGCCTGGCCGGTAGTGTCGTTGTAAGGCCCTGAATGTCTAGGATCGTGCTGCGCGCTTTCATCTCAGAGCAGTCTGGCCGTCTGTCGCCGCATCTGCGGATCGAGCGCGTCGCGCAGTCCGTCGCCGATCAAGTTCAGCGCCACGACCATGGCCGCAATACACAGGCCAGCCGAAATCGAAATCAGCGGATTCGTTGTGATCGCTGTCTGCCCGTCGGCAATGATGTTGCCCCAGGTCGGCGTCGGCGGCTTCACGCCAAGGCCAAGAAAACTCAGTCCCGCCTCGGCGAGAATGGCCGACGCGGCACTCACGGTCGCCACCACGATCACCGGCGGCAGGCTGTTGGGCACCACGTGGCGCAGCAGGATCTGCGTCGGCGTTAAACCGATGGCGCGCGACGCTTCGACGAACGGCCGCGGCCGGATGGTCAGCGCCACCGACCGCATTACCGCGGCCACGCGCGGCGCATAGGCGATCGATACGGCGAGAATGATGGAATCCAGGCTGGACCCACGCGCAGCCACGATGGCGAGTGCGAGCAGAAAGCCCGGGAACGCCATCAGGATGTCGTTGAACAAGACGATGATCCTGTCCACCCAACCGCCCGTGAATCCCGCGATGGCGCCCACGACGGTGCCGACGCTAAGCGAAATCGCTGCCACCCAGAACGCCACCAGTAGCGATACACGCGTACCGTGAATAAGACGTGACAGCACGTCGCGGCCGAACTGATCGGTGCCAAGCGGATGCGCCCAGCTCGCCGGCGCCAGCGTGTTCACCAGGCTGGTCCGCGTCGGCGAATACGGTGCGATCGACGGTGCGAGCAGCGCCACTGCGATCAGCGCCAGCAGCACGACCGTACCGACGACCAGGCTCGGATGGCTGGTAAAGCGCCGAATCGTCGCGGCCCGGCGGCCACGCTTCTCGCGACGTATTCCATCGGCATCCAGCGTGCCGATGGCGTCGTCGATTTCCAACTGCTCGCTCATAGCGCCCTCAGCCGCGGATCAATGATCCCGTAGGCGAGATCGAGCACCGTGTTGATCACCACGACAGCCGAAGCGAGCACCAGCACGCCCGCCTGCACAAGCTGATAATCCCGCGCCAGGATCGCCTTGAGCAGCATCGAGCCGAGGCCCGGCCGGCTGAACACCGCCTCGATCAGGATTGCGTTGCCGAACGACCACGCGAAGGTGACGCCTATCACAGCGAGTATCGGCACCAGCGCATTGCGCAATGCCAGCTTGCCGATCACCCGCCGCCTCGGCACCCCCATCGCCAGGGCTACCCGGATATAATCCTGCGACAGCACCTCCAGCATCGCCGAGCGCGTCAGCCGCGCTATGTAGGCTGCGACCGAAATCCCCAGCACCGTCGCGGGCAGCACGAGATGGTACAATTGGGTCAGCCAGTTCGTCGCATTGCTGGCGCCCAATGCCGGAAACATCGGAATCCAATGGGCAAAGACGAGAATGGAGGCCAACCCGATCCAGAACACCGGGAATGAGATCCCGGCCAGTGCTACGACCATAACGATCATGTCGGTCCAACTGCCCTGCCGCACCGCCGAGACGATGCCCAGCGGAAGGCCGAGCGCGATGGCGATCGCCATACCGCTGAGGGCCAGAGCGGCGGATGGAGGCAGGCTCGCGAACACCTCAACCAACGCCGGCTGACCGGTGACAACGGAACTACCCAGATTGCCGGACGCCGCATGTCGCAGGAACAGCAAATATTGCCACCAGACCGGCTCATCGAGGCCGAGCTTGGCGCGCAGAGTGGCGATCGACTCAACTGTCGCGAAATCGCCGAGCATGGTGGCAGCAGGATCGCCCGGCAGTGCGCGCATCAAGAAGAACGCCACCGTGACGATCCCAACACCGGTCATCGCGAGGCGTAAAAAAATGTGCCCCGCGTGTCTCAACACGTCATCAACCTTTCATTGAAACGCTGTATGACTGCATGGTGAACATCGAGTTCTGCACCAATCCTTGGACCATTTCCGTGTGCGCCAAGAACAGCCGATCCTGATAAAGCGGGATCACCGGCGCATCGAGCGCAACGCGCCGCAGCAGTTCCAGATAGGCTGCTTTTCGCGCCGCGGGATCCACCGTAGTCGCGGCTTTCAGCAGCAGGTCATCCACCTTGTCGTAATGCGATGTATTCAGACCCGGCGGGAAAGACTTGCTCGAGAATAGTGACACCAGCGGCGAGTCCGGATCGGGCGGCCCGACCACGCCGGTAATCACACTCATCACGTCTCCCTTAGACCGTGCCTGCTGGTAACC
>JBEPVV010000171.1:0-4859 GCA_041690795.1 Gemmatimonadota bacterium
CACCAAACCGGTCAGCCCGCGACAGGTGCTGTCGGTGGTCACGCGCCTGCTGGAAGGCGACCGGATCCGCCAGCAACGCCTGTCGCGCGATTTCGTGAGCCGCTTTCGCGACCTTGAAGGGCGTCGCGGCGAGCGGCTGGCGTGGCGCGAATGGGTCGAGTTGATCGCCGAGCTTGCCGACTGGGAAGTGAAGCTCGGCGCCGCTGACGAGCCGGGGCTGCAGGACGCACTGCGGACCTTGCAGTCGTCGATCCGCCGCGACTTCGCCGCGTTCATCGCGGCGTCGTATCCGGGCTGGCTGGCCGAACGGAACGCCGATCGCCCGCCGCTGTCGGTCGACGTGGTCTCGGAATTTCTCCGGCCGACCCTGGAAGCGAACGGCAAGGTGATGCTGGTCGTCGTGGATTGCCTGCGCCTCGATCAATGGTCGGCGATCCGGCCGCTGGTCGAGCGGATCTTCGAGGTCGAGGTCGATCACTACTTCTCGATCCTGCCGACGGCGACGCCATACAGCCGGAACGCGATCTTTTCTGGGCTCTATCCCGCCGAGATGATCGCCCGTCACCCCGAGTGGTGGAACGACAACGAGGAATCGTCGCTCAACGCGCACGAAGGCGCGCTGCTCACCGAGCAGCTTCGCGAACTGACCGGTCGCGACGTGCCGGTGCAGTATGAAAAGATGTTCTCCGCCGGTGACGGCGAGGCGATGCTCAAGCGGCTACCGTCTCACTTGTCGCACCCGGGCGTGACGGCGCTGGTGTTCAACTTCATCGATCAACTGACCCACGGGCGCACCGAGAACGATGCGCTGTTCGAAGTGGCGCGCGACACACCGGCGCTTCGCTCGCTCACACGGACCTGGTTCGAGCGCTCGGCGCTGCTGGAGGCGCTGAAGGAAGCGGAGCGGCGCAAGGTCACCGTGATCCTCACGACCGATCATGGGTCGATTCACTGTCACACACCGGCGACGATTTACGCCCGCCGCGATGCCACCGCCAACCTGCGGTTCAAGTTCGGCGAGGACCTGCGAGTCGACGAACCCGAAGCCGCGATTGTGGTCGACGATCTTCGCGCCTGGGGACTCCCCGCGCGCACCCCGACCACCCGCTTGCTGCTGGCCACCGACGATCGCTTTTTCGTCTACCCGACCAAGCTGCGCGAATATCAGGCGAGGTATCGCGGGGCGTTCCTGCACGGCGGCGTCGCTCCCGAGGAGGTCGTGCTGCCGATCGCGCTGCTGACGCCGAGGCGAGGCTGAACCACCCGGGAGTTCGCGCGCGGCTGCTCGGGTTGATGCGGCCGTATGCCGCTGTCTTCAGCGGCGGGATGGGCTTGGCGTTCGTGGCGTCAGTGCTCGATACCGGGACGGTAGTGCTGCTGATTCCACTCCTCAAGCAGCTGTTTGGCACCGCGGGCGCACTGGCTGGAGGAAACACCCACCTCGAAGACGGCCTGCATCGCTTGCTCGGCCCGCTGATTGACGGCGAATCGCACGGCGTGGTCATTTCGCGCCTGGTGCTGCTCTTTCTCGCCGCGGTGTTCATCAAGAACATTGCGAGCTACATCTCGGCCTACCTCTCGGTGCTGGTGCAGGAAGGAATCGCCCGCGATCTCCGTGTGCGCCTCTATCGGCATCTCCTGCGCGTTGACCTCAACGTGATGCAGCGCACGCGCGGCGGCCAGCTCGCCGCGGCGCTGGTGAGCGATGCCGACCAGGTGAAGGTGATCGCGGCCACGGTGCTGGCGACGGTGTTCCAGAACAGCGTCATGGTGGTGACGACGATCGTGTTCATGGTGAGTATCTCGCTGCGCTTGACGGTGATGGTGCTCGGGCTCGCGCCGCTGCTGGTCCTGGGGGTGCAGAGCGTCGTCTCCCGGCTCAAGCGTCATGCGCACGCCTTCGTGCATGAGCGCGGCGAGCTCACCGCGACCGTCACCGAGCGGATTGGCGCTATCAAGCTGATCCGCGCGTCTGGCGCCGAGGACGACGAGCAACGGCTTTTTGGCGCGCAGGCCGAGCGTTACCGCAAGGGCCTCGTGCGGACCCAGCGGTTTGCTCTGCTGACGTCGCCGGTGAGCGAGCTCTTCGGCGGAATCGTCGTGGTAGTCATCCTGTGGGCCGCGTCGTCGCGCTCGGTGTCGGGCGTCGTGATTGACGGGCCGACGACAATCGGCTTCCTGATCCTCGCGTTACGGGTGATGTCGCCGCTCAAGGCGATCACCCAGGTTCCGGCGCAGCTGGCGCAAGCCGAGGCCAGCGCGGCGCGGATCTTCACGCTGCTCGATATTCCGGCGAGCGAAGTCGACGAACCTTCGGCGAAACCCGCATCATTCGAGCGTCAGATCGCGCTCGATCATGTGACGTTCGGCTACGAGCCCGATCGGCCGGTGCTGCGCGACGTGTCGCTGACGGTGGCCAAGGGTGAGATGGTCGCGCTGGTGGGCCCGAGCGGCGCCGGAAAGACCACGTTGCTCGAGCTCATTCCCCGCTTTCATGACCCGACCGCCGGCGTCATCCGTCTCGACGGGATCCCGCTGACCGAGCTCTCGCGCGGGTCGCTGCGCAACCTGATTGCCGTGGTGAGTCAGGACACGGTGATCCTGCACGACACCGTGCGGGCCAATATTGCGTACGGCCGCTCTGGCGCGACCGACGACGAGATTCACGCTGCCGCGGTGGCGGCCAATGCGCACGAGTTCATCACCGGCCTCCCCGAGCGCTACCGGACGATGCTGGGCGAGCGGGGCACCCGTCTGTCGGGTGGGCAGCGCCAGCGGATCGCCATCGCGCGCGCGTTGCTGCGGGACGCACCGATACTCATTCTTGATGAGGCCACCAGTGCGCTCGACACCGAGTCCGAACGGCTGGTACAGGAAGCGATCGACCGGCTGGTGCGCGACCGCACCGTGCTGGTGATCGCGCACCGCCTGGCAACTGTGCGCGACGCCGATCGAATCATCGTCCTCGACGAAGGCCGCGTGTCGGAAGCCGGAAGCCACGTCCAGCTCCTTGCCCGTGGTGGACTGTATCGCCGGTTGCACGATCTCCAGTTCTCGGTCGACGAGGTGACGACGTGACGACCAGCCGGTCGGTGCTCTTCATCGCCGAGTTCGACGACGCCTACCACGCCCATTCGGCGCAGCGGCGCCGCGCGCTCGAGCGGCTGGGAGCGAGCGTGACGGTCTTCGACCTCAACGCCAGGCCGTCGCTGATCCAGCGCTTCCGTTCCGGTGACCTCGTCCGCCGCCTCGAGCACGTGATCGACAGCGCGCAGCCGGACCTGGTGCTCGTCAACGGCAACGCGCAGATCGACGAGCAACTGGTCGACCGGCTCCGCAGCCGTGCACGCGCCCGGTGGGTCAACTGGCTGCCGCAGGACTTGCGGCAGATCTCCGAAGCAATCGTGCTGGCCCGGCCATTCGATCACATCTACGCCATTGGAACCGATGTTGCCGCTGAAATGGCCGATCGACTCGGCCGCACCGTCGATGTCCTCGCGTTCGCGGCTGACCCGTCAGTGTATCGTCCAATCAAGACGCGCGATCAGTACCGTGCCAACGTCGTCTTCGCCGGTAGCGCCACGCCGCGACGCGAACGATTTCTGTCGGAGCTGGTCGAGTTCGGCCTGGCGCTCTGGGGACCGGGATGGCGACGGACATCGCTGCGCGATTACTGTCGCGGCGAGGCGCCGAGCACCGAGGAGTACCTCAAGGCATACGCTGGCGCCAGCGTCGCAATCAACATCCATCACGCGCTGGTCGAGAACGACCCGCGAGAGGCGTCGTGCAACCAGCGTGTCTTCGAGCTGGCGGCGATCGGCGCGGCGCAGGTCGTCGACGACCGTGGCGACCTGCCGCGGTACTTCGAGGAAGATCGCGAAGTGATTGTCTTTCGCGATGCCGGCGAACTGCGTTCACGCGTGCGCGAGCTGATCGAGGCGCCCGCCGAGGCCGAGGCTGTGGGTCACGCGGCCCGTGCCAGGCTGCTGCAGGATCACACCTACATGCATCGCATGCGGCAGCTGCTCCTCGATCAGCCTCGCCCCATGGGAGAGAAGGACAGTCGCGAGCAGTGACGCGAATGCCGATCTCGGGGTTCACGCTCGTTCGCAATGCCTCGCTCCTCGATTTCCCCCTTGAAGCCAGTGTCCGGTCCGTTCTCCCTGCGGTCGACGAGATGATTGTCAACGTCGGCGAATCGGACGACGACACCCTCGAACGGGTACGGGCAATCGCCGATGATCGTATCCGCATCGTACAGTCGCGGTGGGATCGCAGCCGGGGTCCGTCCATGCTGGCCGATGAGACCAACCGCGCCATGGCAGCGTGCCGCCATTCGTGGGGGATCTACATCCAGGCCGATGAAGTATTTGCCGATGGCGGCGCCGCCCTGGTGCGGGCGGCGATCGAGACCTCCGATGCGCGACGCGATGTTGACGGCGTGCTGGTCGAGTATCGTCATTTTTATGGTGGCTTCGACACCATCGCCCGCAACCGGAAGTGGTACCGGCGCGAAGTGCGCGCTGTCCGGCTCGATGCGGCAAGCGACGTGCAATCGTATCGCGACGCACAGGGATTTCGCGCCGGTTCGACACAACGCCATATCCGCGCGGTCGCCAGCGGAGCCGTCATGCACCATTACGGCTGGGCGCGACCGGTGTGGGCGCTGCAGGCGAAACGCGCCGAAGACGGCAGCCGGCAATCGGTGCCAGGTGTCGATCACCCTCTTCTTCCGTGGATCCCGGGGATCGAGCCCTTCGCCGGGACACATCCCTCAGCGGCGCATAACTGGATCGCCCAGCGCCGCACCGGCCAGAGCCTGATCGGTGCTCGGCAGCGCCATCGCGGACAGCTGCGGC
>JBEPVV010000172.1:0-4836 GCA_041690795.1 Gemmatimonadota bacterium
CCGTCACTGCGCGCACAACGGCGGCAGCGATGGTGGCGGGCGGCAATGCCGACGAGATCTCGTAGCCGATGCTGCTCTGCGGCGTCGAGTCCTGCGCCACCGGATAGTACGCCATCGGCTCGGCCGCTTCGCGCAACGAGCGGTAGCGCGTGTCCTGCACCATGCCGACCACCTCGAACGGCGGCGAGACCGAGTCGGAGGTGCGGAAGCGCCGGCCGAGCGGATTGGCGTTTCCGAAATACTTCTTCACGAAGGTCTGGTTGACGATGGCGACGTTGGCACCGCCGATGGCGTCGCCCACCGTGAAATCCCGACCCCTGAGCAGTCCGGCGCCGATGGTGCGGAAGTACTGGGGTCCCACGCGATTCTGGTACGCCAGCGCGTCGAACTCCTTCGCCGCGGCATAGCCCTCGGTGTGTACCTCGTCGTTCCACGACGATCCGTCGAGCGGTGTCATCCACGACATGCTGGCGGAGCGCACGCCCGGAATGGCACGGATTCGCTCGAGCAATTGTCGCTGCGCCTCGCCGTATTTCGCCGGCAGCGAGCCGCTGTACTTGAGGTCGGCGCTTGCCAGCGTGACGCCATCGGCGTGAAAGCCGGCGTCCATCGTGGTGAGCGAGCGGAAGGTCGCGGCGAAGAGCACGGCACCCACGACGAGGATCAGCGAGATCGCGACCTGCAGCACGACCAGCGCCTTGCCAATGGAGAAGCGAGTGTGACCCTCGACGACGCGCGCGCCGGCCTTGATGGCGGACTGCGGATCGGTGCGCGCCGATCGCCACGCCGGCATCACGCCGAAAAGCAGCCCGGTCGCCAGCGCCACCACGCCGGTGAATCCGAAGATCCGCCAGTCGACGCCGAGGTCGATCAGGATCGGCGAGTCAGGCGACGACAGCAGTCGCACCAGCAGATGGCTTGCCCACCACGCCACCGCGATGCCGGCGATGGTCCCCAGCGCCGACAGGACAAGGCTCTCGGTGAGCAACTGCCGGATCACGCGACTGCGCGACGCGCCGAGGCTGAGGCGCATGGCAAACTCGCGCTGCCGGGCGCTGGCCCGCGCCAGCAACAGGTTGGCGAGGTTGGCGCAGGCGAGGAGCAGCACCAGTGCCACCACACCCATCAGCGTGTAGAGCGACTTGCCGTAGGATGCGCGCAGCGACGAGAATCCGTGGGCCAGCTGTGCCGCCGTAAGATGCTTGGTGAGATAGGCCTGCTGGCGCTTGATGGGAATGCGCGGCGGTAGCGTTGCCGCGAATACATCGTGGGCGAGACGCGCCAGCCGGGCGTCGAGCTGGGGCTCGGTCAGCGCTTTCGGGTTGCGGGCGAGCATCTGAAGCCACCAGCTGCTGCGGCCATCCAGCGTGCTCTGATTGCCGGAGAACACGGCCTGCGCGCAGATCGGCAGGTACAGCGTCGGCGCCTCGCCGACGGCGACGCCGGTGAAGCCGGGCTGCAGCACGCCGATCACCTGGAACGGCTTGCCGCTGATGGTGAGCGTGCGACCGATGACACCGGGATCGGCGCCGTACCGGCTCTGCCAGAAGGCCGCACTGAGCACCGTCGTCGCGGCGCAGCCTCGGCGATCATCATCGACCGTGAACGGCCGGCCGATCAGCGTCTGCACGCCGAGTATATGGAAGAAATCGCCGCTGACGTAGCTGCCGAAGATCGGTCGCGATTCGCCGCCGGTCGACAGGTCGAACGTCGACCCCGAGAAGGCCGCGGCGCCACCAAGGAAGTCCTGGTGGTCGCGGACGTATTCCCAGATCGGATTGGTGGTGTAGGCGTTGCTGATCTTGCCGGCCTGCCCCTCGCCGATCTGCAACAGCTGCTCGGGGTGGCTCACCGGCAGGCTGCGCAGCATGACGCTGTTGATCAGGGTGAAGATCGCGGTGTTGGCGCCGATGCCGAGGGCGAGCGAGAGCAGGGCGACGGCGGTGAATCCGGGGGTGGCGCGCAGCGAGCGCAAGGCGTAGCGCACGTCGGCGAGCACCGATTCGAACCAGCGCGCGAGATCGGCGTCGCGCGTCTCCTCGTGCTGCACGGTACGATTGCCAAATCGGCGGCGCGCCTCGCGCTGCGCCGTCTCCGGCAGCATTCCGGCAGCGATCAGTTCGTCGGCGCGTTCACTGATATGGAATTCAAGCTCGCGATCGATCTCGCGTGACACGCGATCGGGGCGGAAGGCGTTGGCGATGCGGCGAATGAAAGACATGTGGGTCGCTCCGCTCAGGCGTAGCGCAGGACGCGCTGCACGCCCTGGGTGAGCCGGGCCCAGCTTTCCTGCTCGTGGGCAAGCTGCTTCCGCCCGGCAGCGGTGATGGTGTAGAAGCGCGCCTCGCGATTCTTCTCGGTGGTCCCCCACTCGGAGCGGATCCAGCCGTCCTGGTCCATCCGGTGGAGGGCGGGATAGAGCGAGCCCTCCTCGACGCGGAGCAGGTCGGCCGAGACCTGCTGGATGTGGGCGGTGATGGCGTAGCCGTGGAGCCGGCCCTGCGCGGCCAGCGACTTGAGGACGAGGAGGGCGAGAGTACCCTGCAGGATATCGTTGCGGGACCGGGGCATGCGTTCACTCCGCTGTCTAGGCATATCTAGCTAGGTAAGAGATTGCTGCGAAGGGGCAGGATTGTCAAGGCGCTGAACTCCGGCCGACGGAAACGGAGCCGCGCTTTCGGTGCTAGTATTGAGCGCCCAGAGCTGGTTCTCACCGAACGCCGTCCGCGGCACCACCTTTTCTTGCGTTGGTACCCCGATGCGTCACATCGCACTGACAGTTGCCGTCTTCTGTGCTACCGGTCAATCGCTGGCGGCTCAGGTCGCCGGTCCCGACACCACCGATCACTATCGCTGGCTCGAGGACGTGAACAGTCCCCGCGCCATGGCGTGGGTGAAGGCCGAGAACGACAAGACCACCAGCGTGCTCGAGAAGGATCCGCGATTCGCGGGTTTCTACCAGAGCACCCTGGCGATGGCCCAGGCCAAGGATCGGATGCCGGGCGGCTCCTTCATGGCCGGCGCGCTGTACGATTTCTGGCAGGACTCCGCCCACGTCCGCGGGATCTGGCGCCGCACGACGCTCGCGAGCTATCGCACCGCCGCACCGGTCTGGACGACGGTGCTCGATCTCGACGCGCTGGCCACACGCGAACACGCCAACTGGGTGTGGAAGGGGGCCGACTGCGCGCTCCCCGCCGAGCAGCGCTGTCTGCTCTCCTTGTCCGATGGCGGCGAGGACGCGGTGACGATCCGGGAGTTCGACATCCCGACCAGATCGTTCGCGACTAACGGATTCACGCTGCCGAAAGGGAAGCAGAACGTGTCGTGGATGGGGCCAGACACGCTCCTGGTGGCCCGCGAATGGAGCGCCGGTGAGATGACCGCGTCGGGGTACCCCTACATCCTCAAGCGGCTAGCGCGCGGGCAACCGCTGGCGTCCGCCGTCGAGATCTTCCGAGGGAGCAAGACCGATGTCTCCGTCGGCGGCGGGACGTCGGAAGATGCGAGCGGGCATCGCATCAGCATCGTCCGCCGCGGCATCTCCTTCTTTTCATCGGAGCGGTACGTCATCCGTGCGACCGATGTGGCTCGGCTCGCCATCCCGGTCAAGGCGAGCATTCAGGGGATGCTCGATGGGCAGGTGATCGTGAAGCTGTCGGAACCGTGGACCGTCGGCGCCACCACGATCGCGAGCGGCGGCCTGGCATCGTTCTCGGCGACGACGGCCATGAAGACGCCGGACGCGCTAGCGCCGGTGGCGATCGTGGAGCCGGGGCCACGCGAGTCGGTGGCAAGCGCGGCGGCGACCAGGCACAATCTGGTGGTCGACATCATGGACAACGTCAGAGGCCGCACCTATTCGTACGCGCGGGCCGCAAACGGAACCTGGACGCGGAAGTTGATCGCGCTCCCGGACAACGTGACGACCGGCGCCTGGAGCGTCGACTGGCAGAGTGATCGGACCTTCATCGGCGTGACCGGATTCCTGAACCCGACCAGCATCTGGCTGGCGGATGCCGCGCTGGGATCGGCGACGAGAATCAAGTCGGAGCCGGCACGATTCGACGCGTCGGGGAGCGAGGTCGAGCAATTTGAAGCCACGTCGAAGGACGGTACCAAGGTGCCGTACTTCGTGGTGCATCCCAAGGCCTGGAAGCTCGACGGCACCAACCCGACGATCATGACCGCGTACGGCGGATTCGAGGTCTCCAGCACCCCGTATTACGACGGGGATATGGGGAAGCTCTGGAACACACATGGCGGCGTCTTTGTCGTCGCCAATATCCGTGGCGGCGGCGAGTTCGGTCCGGCGTGGCACGAGGCCGGGCTGAAGACTCACCGGCAAGTGATCTATGACGACTTTGCCGCGGTGGCCGAGGATCTCATCGCCCGGAAGATCACCTCGCCACGACGCCTCGGCATCGAAGGCGGTTCCAATGGTGGTCTGTTGATGGGCGTGGAGATGAACCAGCATCCCGAGCTCTGGAACGCGGTGGAGATCGCCGTCCCGCTGCTCGACATGCTGCGCTACGAACAGATCGCGGCGGGTGCGTCGTGGGTGGGTGAGTATGGCAGTGTGTCAGTTCCGGCGGAGCGGGCATTCCTGGCGAGCATTTCTCCCTACAACAACCTCAAGCCGGGCGTAAAATATCCCACGCCATTCATCTGGACCACCACCAAGGATGATCGCGTCGGTCCGCAGCACGCGCGGAAGTTTGCGGCACTGATGGCCGAGCGCGAGATGCCGTATCTGTTCTACGAGGTGATCGAGGGCGGGCACGGTTCAGGCGCCAATGCGATCCAGCAGGCGCACACGACGGCCATGGTCTACAC
>JBEPVV010000173.1:0-4819 GCA_041690795.1 Gemmatimonadota bacterium
GAGTGCGACGGGCGCCGCATCGCGGCGCCCATTGTGGTCGAGGAATGCTAGAACGTGACTTGAAAGGATCCGTTCGTCACGTTTGCAGTCCCAGTCGCTCCAGTCGCCGTGAGTGGTTGCCCGGTGAATGAAAACGTGCCCGAGGCGCCGCTTGCCGTGAGCGTCGTTACGGTGATCGTCCCGGTGCCGCCGTTGAAGCCGGTTTCCCACTGCGACGCCGATGTGGTGGTGGTGACCTCATATTCGGCGATCCCGACCGATGCCGATGCCAGCGAATAGGTTCCGGGACCATTCACATGAAGCGTGATCAGGATTTCGGCGCTCTTGGCGGCATTGAACGCCGAAATATTCAGCACGCCGGAGAGCTGCGTCGCGATTGCATCGGTGTTGCCCACGAAGGCCGTGCCGTTCACGGTCGCTGTGATCGGGGCGCTGCCGCCGGAGGTGTTGTCGCTCGAGCTGCTGCAGCCGGGCACGAGAAGCGCAAGGGCGCATGCGGCGGTGAGACGATACATCAGATGCTCCGGGTCGGGGACAGATTCAAGCATACCGTCCCGGCGCGGGTTGAGCCAGCCGGCGTCTCCCGGCTATCCTTCACTCTCTTCATCAACCGATCTGGAGTCAGCGCGATGCCGATGCTCTACCGCCTGGGCCTAGCTGGTATTGCCGTTGTCCTCGCGGGATGCAGCCGTGCTGCCACTCCCGCGTCGCCGGCCGACATCGCCGCCGCGAGTGCCGCGATGACAGCGCCAGACCTGCTCGCCCACATTCGCGACCTGTCCGACGATTCAATGCAGGGCCGCAGTCCAGGGAGCCTCGGCGAAGAGCGCGCGACGAAATACATCGTCTCCCAGTTCCAGGCGATCGGTCTCACGCCCGGCAATCCTGACGGCAGCTGGATGCAGAACGTCGAGCTCCTCGGGTTCACCGCGACGCCGACGGCAGAGTTTGTCGCCGGCGGCCGGCACATCTCGCTGGAGTTCCGGAAGGACTACGTCGCCGCGTCCCGACGTGAATCGCCAGAGGTCGACGTTGACACCAGCGCACTCATCTTCGTCGGTTATGGCGTCGTCGCGCCGGAATACAACTGGGACGACTACAAGGGCGTCGATGTCCGCGGCAAGACGATTGTCATGCTCGTCAACGATCCGCCGGTTGCCGACCCGAAGGACTCGACTCAGCTCGACAGCACCGTCTTTCGCGGCAAGGCGATGACGTACTACGGCCGCTGGACCTACAAGTACGAGATCGCGAGCAGCAAGGGTGCTGCCGCCGCGATCGTTGTGCACCAGACGGGCCCTGCGGGTTACGGATGGGAAACGGTGCAGAACAGCTGGTCGCACGAGAACATGGACGTGAAGCATCCCGACGGCAACAAGGCGCGTGTCGCCGTCGAATCGTGGATCACACTCGACAAGGCGAAGGAGCTCTTCAAGGCATCGGGCAAGGATTTCGATGCGCTGGCGCGTTCGGCGCGGACGCGCGACTTCCGACCCGTGCCGCTCGGCGCGACGGCGACCTTTCACCTCAAGAATTCCGTGCGCGAGGTTCATTCGCACAACGTCATCGGCAAGCTTGTGGGCTCGGATGCCAAGCTTCGTGATGAATACGTTGTCTACACGGCTCACTGGGATCATCTGGGCATCGTCGCGCCGGTGAACGGCGATTCGATCGACAACGGCGCCATCGACAATGCGTCCGGAGTCGCCGGCATGATGGAAACGGCGAAAGCCTTTCGCGCCCTTCCGGCGCCGCCGCGCCGAAGCGTCCTCTTTATCGCCGTCACCGCCGAAGAGAAGGGGCTGCTCGGCGCCAAGTATTACACCGAGAATCCGCTCTACCCGCTGACGAAGACGATCGCCGACTTCAACATCGACGGCGTGAACCAGTGGGGGAAGACCAGCGACGTCGTGGTGATCGGCAAGGGCAGCAGCACGCTCGAAGACGTGCTCGAGCAGGTCGCCGCCGAGCGGCACCGCACCCTGTCGCCCGATCCCGAGACGGAAAAGGGATTCTATTTCCGCGCCGATCACTTCGAGTTCGCCAAGCAGGGCGTGCCGGCCATGTTCCTCGACAACGGGACGCACTACATCGGCAAGTCGGATGATTACAGCAAGACGAAGCGGGACGAGTACACCGACCACGACTACCATCAAGTCTCCGACCAGGTCAAGCCGGACTGGGACCTGAGCGGCGCCGTCGACGACCTCGGCCTGCTGTTCACGACCGGGGTACGCGTCGCCAACGATTCGACCTGGCCCACGTGGAAGGCCGGATCGGAGTGGAAGGCCATTCGTGAACGGATGCTGAAGCCGAAGTGATCGCCGGTGGCTGACACGACACAGCGAACGTCATCAGTCTCTTCCACGTGGGCCACGATCCGCGAGGCGATTCGCGGCTCGCACCAGGATTTCACCCAGGGAACGATCGGGCGGGCGGTGGTCCTGCTCGCCATTCCGATGGTGCTCGAGATGGTGATGGAGAGCCTGTTTGCGGTCGTCGACATGTTCTTCGTCTCGCGCCTCGGAGCCGATTCCGTGGCGGCCGTCGGACTGACCGAATCGGTACTCTCGCTCGTCTACGCCATCGCGATGGGACTGGCAGTGGGTGTGACGGCCGTCGTCGCGCGCCGGATCGGCGAAAAGGACCCGGATGCGGCGTCGCGCGCTGCTGCCCAGGGCATCGTGCTCGGCAGCGGCATCGCGCTGGCGCTGGGCGTCACCGGATTCCTCCTGGCTCCTCGGCTGCTTGGTGTGATGGGGGCATCGCCCGGGGTGATCGCGACGGGAAGCACCTACACGCGCGTCATTCTCGGCGGCGAAGTGACGGTCGTGCTGCTGTTCGTGCTGAACGCAGCGTTTCGTGGCGCGGGTGACCCGAGCATCGCGATGCGAGTGCTGTGGGTTGCCAACGGCCTCAACATCATCCTGTCGCCGTGCCTGATCTTCGGCGTCGGTCCGTTTCCTCGACTTGGCGTGACCGGCGCCGCGGTGGCAACCACGGTCTGCCGTGGCGTCGGCGCGCTGCTGGCCTTTGCCGCCATGGTTCGACCGGGCGGAAGGCTGCGCGTGCGGATCGCGCAGTTCCTGCCCGATCGCCGGTTGATGAAGCAGATGGTCACTCTTGGCGCATCGGCGTCGCTGCAGTTTCTCATCGGCACGGCCAGCTGGATCGGGCTGACGCGACTCCTCGCCACCTACGGGAGCGAAGCGCTCGCCGGATACACGGTGGCGTTGCGCCTTCTGATCTTCGCGATTCTTCCCGCGTGGGGTCTGTCGAACGCTGCGGCTACGATGGTGGGTCAGGGTCTCGGCGCCCGGAAGCCGGAGCGCGCCGAACAGGCCGTGTGGGTGGCGTGTCGCTACAATCTCTACTTCCTCGGCGTGGTCGGCGTGATCTTCGTGGCGATGGCACCGTCGATCGCCGGGGTCTTCGGCCACGACCCCGTGATGGCCCGATATGCGGTGCATTGCCTTCGCATCGTGGGCGTGGGGTTCCCGCTCTTCGGGTTCGGCATGGTACTGACGCAGGCGTTCAACGGCGCAGGCGACACGTGGACACCGACCTGGCTCAACTTCCTCGTGTTCTGGTGCTGGGAGATCCCGCTCGCGTGGCTGCTGGCCAAAACGCTGGACCTCGGACCCGATGGCGCTTTCATCGCAATTGCGGTGTCGTTCTGCACCCTCGCCGGCGCAGCGGCGATCATGTTCCGCCGGGGGAAATGGAAGTTGCAGCAGGTCTGATCGATCGCGCGGGACTGTTCACTCTGCCACCGGAGCCGTTGGTGCACTCACTCTATTTTTTGATACTACAGCTGGCCGGCCCCTCGACGCCGGCCGCGCAGCAGGGAAGCGATATCACCGGCACCTGGCGCGTTGACGCGGGCACCGACACGAAGAACGGTCCGCGCGAGGTCATTATCCGTGCTGACTCATCGGCGTCATGGGGAAAAGAGGTGGTGCGCTGGCGGCTGAAGGGCGACCGGATCTCGATCGTGCTCGGCGGGGAATGGGAAACGCACAAGATCCGCGTCAAGGCGGATGCGATGACGCTCTCCGGCGGCGACCTCAAGACTCCGGTGACGCTCAAGCGCGTCGGTCCCGCGGCGCCGCGCGCGCCGGGCGTCCGCAACCCGGCCCCTCCCGCTGCGGGCGCCTGATACCTCACGGTTGAGCTGAACGGATTCTCGTCGGCGGTGGGCCCGTACACCGAAGGCACCGGAACGTCGAGGAGCCGGAGGTAGGTCAACAGCTGCCCGCGGTGATGGTAGAGATGGTTGAATACGAGCGATCGCACCAACGCCATGCGCGGTGCCGCAAGCACGTCCTTCCCTCCGGCCACCAGCCGCCAGACGAAGAGGGCGCGCTCCGGCGTCAGCCCCTCGAGCATGGTGCGTACGCTCGCCGTGCCAGCGGTCAGCGCATCCAGAATCTCTGCCATGCTGGCCGGCTGTGCCTGCACGAAGTTGGCAATCTCAAAGCTGTCCGGCGTCAGAATCCCGGCGAGCGTTCCCGGAACGCTGGCCGTGTGCAGCGCCAGCTGTCCCAGCGTCCAGGACTTCGGATGCGGCTTCCACATGAGCTTGTCGTCGGGCACTCGCTCCAGCACGCGGCGCGTCGTGGCGGCTTCCTGGTCGAGCTCCTGCAAGAGTGAATCGACAGTCGAAGACATTGGCACTCCGAAAAGAGAGAAGAGAACAGCGAATTCGGGGGAGAAAAGCGAACGGCGATCGCCGCGCAGAAGTTTGCTGATATCAGGCGAAGAGTGATTGTTGCAGCGGGCCGCGAATGGTCACCGCATCCATCGGCCCGTCCTGCAG
>JBEPVV010000174.1:0-4807 GCA_041690795.1 Gemmatimonadota bacterium
ATCCTCAATGCCGGCCACACGGTGGCCCATGCGCTGGAGCGCGCAACCGATTACGCCATCGCGCATGGCGAAGCGGTGGCGATCGGGCTGGCGAGCGAAGCGCGCGCCGGCGAGCGCATGGCGGTGACGGTGCCCGGAACTGCCGCGCACATCGCGAGACTTCTCGCCATACTCGGACTGTCTACCACGATGCCGACTGGCATCGACCGCGCGCGTTTCCTCGATGCGATGCTGACTGACAAGAAAAATCGCGATGGAATCGTCCACGCGACATTGGTGAAAGCGTTTGGCTGCGTGGTCCCTGACGGCCTCATCTACACCCAACCGCTTGACCTCCAGACCCTGGATTGATCGAACCGGGATTACCCACAAAGACGAAGTCTTCGCGCCGAGGCTAGCGCATTGCCGGCAAGGGAGTTGGCGGGTTGTTGCACATCATTGTGGACAGCGCGATGTGGACATTGTGCACGAGCGTGCCAAATTGTCTACCACTAAACCGTTGCAATCGCTGTAGTTAGGCCCTCTTGACAACGGTTCCGCACTTGCGATCTTGCAGCCGTAACTCGCATTTCTCTCCCAAGACAATTCAGCCGTAGCGGGCCCCCGAATGCCCCGTACCAGCCGTCGCCCGCCCGTGGCCGCCGCCGAATCATTCGAGCAGTACCTGCGCGACATCAAGGATCTCCCCATGATCGGCAGCGTTGCCGAAGAGCGTGCCCTCGCTCGTCGTGCTCGTGCCGGCGATCCCGAGGCGGCGGATCGACTCGTCACCGCCAATCTCCGGTTTGTCATCGCCTTCGTGAAGCGCTACCAGGGCCACGGCCTCGATCTCGGCGATCTCGTGGCCATCGGCAACGAAGGGCTCATCCGCGCCGTGCGAAAGTTCGATCCGGAGCGCGGCGTCAAGTTCATCTCGTACGCCGTCTGGTGGGTCCGCCAGGCGGTGCTGAAGGCGCTGGCCGAACAGACGCGTTCGGTGCGCTTCCCACTCAACCAGAACACGGCGGTCGTGCGATTCGCGAAGGCACAGGGGCTGCTGGCGCAGGAACTCGGTCGCGTCCCCACCGACGAAGAGCTTTCGACGGCGCTGGGGCTCTCGCTCGATGAGGTTCGCAGCGCGAAGCGGCTGTTCGTCACCGAGGTTTCGCTCGACGCGCCGCTTGAATCCGGCGACTCGCGTGCCGCGACACTCGGCGAGCGGTTGCCGCTGGGTGAAGGCGGCGACATCGAAACCCGCACCGATGTGACCCTGCGGCGGGATTTCATCGAACGGCTCTTCCGGCGGTACCTCACCCCGCGTGAATGCCGGATCCTCTCGCTGTACTACGGCCTTGATCCGATGGAGGAGGCCCGCACACTGGAAGAGATCGGCACCGCACTCGGCGTTACGCGCGAGCGGATACGCCAGCTGCGTGAACGGGCATTCGCCAAGCTGCGCGCTTGCCCCGAGGTCCGTTTCCTCGGAGAGTTCCGGGCGGCATAGCCCTATCTTTGGGCATGCCCGCCCCGGACGTCCATCTCCACCTCACCGCCGCAGAATTCTCCGCGTACCGGACCGGGCGCCACGTCATTCCGGTCGATGATGCCGTCTTCCGGTTCGACGGCAAGTCGGCACTCGATTGCCTGCAGGGGTTGCTCACCAACGATGTCGTGAAAGCGCCCGACAGCACCGCTGTCTGGGGCGCGTTCCTCACGCCCAAGGGGATGATCATCACCGACGCGTGGGTGATTCGCGACGATCAGGCGGCGTGGGTGATCGTGCCCGGTAGCGCCCGCGCGACGATGAAGCAGCTGTTCGTAAGAACCATCCCACCGCGGCTGGCCCGCGTCGTCGATCGCTCCGATGAGCTGCGCGTGCACTGGCTCTGCGGTGCGACGCCTGCGCCCGATATTGCACTGCCGTGGTTCGCGCCCGAAGGCCTGGCTCCATTTACCGCCCTCGTGCTCTCCGATCGATCCGAAGACGCTGCGGCGCTGATCGGCAGCGGATGGACACCGGCTCCGCCCGCCTTCGCCGACGTGAGTCGCCTGCTCGGCGGATGGCCGACCCTGGGTCGCGAGGTCGACGAACGCACGCTGCCACAGGAAGTGCGCTTCGACGAGCTGGGCGGCGTGCGCTACGACAAGGGATGCTACACCGGCCAGGAGACGGTCGCGCGGCTCCACTTTCGTGGGCACGCCAACCGGTTGCTTCGTGGCATCTGCTGGGCGCCGGGCGACACCCCTTCGGATGTGGACGTCAGCGATGGTGTGAAGACGGTGGGTACGATTCGCACACTTGCGCGGCTCGGTGATCGCACCTTCGCCCTCGCACTGCTCAGGCGGGAGGTGACTCCTGGCGACACCGTGCGCACGGGCGACAGCGAAGGCGTCGTCGTCGATCCGCCGTTCGATCTCGGTGAAACGGCTGCAGCCTGAACACACGACGCCCCGAGGGGTGAGCTCGGGGCGTCAGGGCGCAGCGGCGAACAGCGAAGCTTACGGCTTGACCGGCGGCTTCATCGTGTCGTGCTTCATCATGGAATCCTTGCGCATCGAATCCTTCATCATGCTGTCGCGCTTCATGGAATCCATGGACGACATTGCCGGCGGTGGAACCGGAGCCACGACGGTCGTCGTGTCAACTACAGGGGCCTTCTTCTCACCACATGCCACGACGGCCAGCAGGGCCGCCGCCATCAAGAACTTCCGCATCGCCTCTCCCTTTGTTTGATGACGTTGGTCACCGAGGCCGGTACCGCGTATCGGCCGCTGTCGCCCAGTGCACCGGGGAACAAGTTAGGCCCGTGACGGCCGCTGTCAAGCGGCTAACCCACTCCACCGCCTCAACTTCCATCCCCGGATGGGACGGGGACTAGCTTGCGGGTGCGCCGGGCCGAGGTCAAAAGCGTCCCTCCGGAGCGCATTGCCAACCTCGTACGGCAACTCACGGGAGCCTCATGAGCACACGTCCACGGACCCTCGGTGACCTCAAGCAGAGTTCCTGGGGCGAGGCGCCTCTCCGCGCCCGGTCGGTCCGCGACGAGCTGCGAACCAACCTGATCCGGCGCCTGGACGAGGGAGGGCCACTCTTTCCCGGCGTCCTCGGCTTCGAGGATACGATCGAGCCCGAGCTCGTCAACGCCCTCCTCGCCCGCCACGACTTCATCCTTCTCGGCACACGCGGACAGGCCAAGACCCGTCTCCTGCGCGGCCTCACGGCTTTTCTCGACCCCGAGATCCCGGTCGTCGCCGGCAGCGAGATCAATGATGACCCGTTCGCGCCAATCTCCCGCTTTGCTCGCGATCAGCTCGCCGAACACGGCGATGAGACCGCCATCGGCTGGGCGACGCGGGAGCACCGCTACGTCGAAAAGCTCGCCACTCCCGACGTCACGATCGCCGACCTGATCGGCGATCTCGACCCGATCAAGGCCGCCCGCGGCGGTCACTTGCTCGGCGACGAACTCACCATGCACTTCGGGCTGCTTCCGCGCGCCAACCGCGGCATCTTCGCTATCAATGAGCTCCCCGATCTCTCGGGCAAGATTCAAGTCGGCCTCTTCAACATCATGCAGGAGGGCGACGTCCAGATCAAAGGCTATCCCGTGCGGCTGCCCCTCGACCTGCTCCTCGTCTTCACGGCCAATCCGGAGGATTACACCGCGCGCGGCAAGATCATTACGCCGCTCAAGGACCGGATCGGCTCCGAGATCCGCACTCACTATCCGCGTACCGTCGACCTCGGAATTGCGGTCACCGCGCAGGAAGCGTGGGTCGATCGCGGCGCAACCAGAGTGCTCATCCCCGATTTCATCGCCGAAATGGTCGAGCACGTGGCATTTGAGGCGCGCCGCGACAAGCGGGTAGACAAGCGCTCCGGCGTGAGCCAGCGGCTGCCGATCTCGCTGCTCGAGGTGGTCGTGAGCAACGCCGAACGCCGGGCGCTCAGGGCAGGTGAAACGCGCGCCGTCGCGCGGGTGCTCGATATCTACGCCGGGCTCCCGGCCATCACCGGCAAAATCGAGCTGGAGTACGAGGGCGAGCTGCAGGGCGGGGATTCAGTGGCGCGCGAATTGATCCGTCGCGCCGCCGGGACGACGTTCGCCGAGCGCGCGCCCGCGGCCGATGTCGAGGAGATCGTGACCTGGTTCGACCAGGGCAGCGCACTCAAGGTCAGCGTCGACGACCGAAGCGAAACCTCGTGGCGTGCCTTCGGCGTCATCCCCGGTCTGCTTTCGCTGGTGCACGAGACCGGCCTCGCCGCCGCCGGTGATCACGACGTCGCCGTCGCGGCGGCCGAGCTGGTGCTCGAAGCGCTGGCCGCCGAGCAGCGGATCAGCCGGAGTGATGAGTACGGATGGCAGAAGGTCCGGACCCGGAAGGGCTGACCAGGTCGCCGATTAACGTGGCCGCCCGCTCCAGCCCCACCCAACCGGTATTGATCACCAGGTGGTAGTGATGCGGGTCGGTCCAGTCCCGTTGGTACCAGCGTCGATGATAGGCCGCGCGATGGGCATCGACATCACGGATCCGCCGCTCCGCCTCGTCGGGCGAGACGTTCAACCGTGTCGCCACGATGCCGCGCCGGTAGTCCAGCGTGCCGACGAGCTTGACGTGTAGCGCACCTTCACGCTTGCCGATCACCGACACGGCGGCGCGGCCTACCAGTACCGCGTTGTTGCCGGCCGCGTCGGCGACGACCTGCTCGGTGATCCGCTGGATGCGTGCATCTTCCGCCTCCGGCATCTCGACGTTCGCTGGCGTCAGCGATTCCGGCATCGACGCCGTGAATGCCCGCGCCAGCCGTTCGACGAAGGTCGGGCCG
>JBEPVV010000175.1:0-4765 GCA_041690795.1 Gemmatimonadota bacterium
TGTGTATAATATTCAGCCGCAGGACGAACTGGTTACTGGTGGGTTACGGCGCTCCTCGCCTGTGCCGGTGCAAGTTTGTCACGGGACCAGCGTCTTGAGCCGGACATTGCGCTTGGCGCCGAGGGCCACTTCCTGCATCGAGAGCTTGACCGTGACACGGACATCCTGCCCGCGGTTGGGATCACGCTGCATTCCGCCACCGAACACGCCGTCGAGGCCGCTGAAGCCGATGTCGCGCATGAAGATGTTGAGCGCCTCGGAAAGATCGATGTGCTCGAAGCCGCCACCGCCAAATCCCGATTGCCCCGACGGCACACTGCCGAAGCGATCATAGTGCGCGCGCTTGTCCGGGTCGCAAAGCACCTGATACGCCTCGGCGATTTCCTTGAAGTGCGCCTCGGCGTCATCGGATGCGTTGCGGTCGGGGTGATAGACCATCGCGAGACGGCGATATGATTTCTTGATCTCCTCATCACTCGCATCGCGAGAGACTTCGAGCACCGCATACAGATCGCTCACTGAATCAATCCTTCGATCAGTCGTCCGGTGTGCTCCACCAGTCCGACAACCTTGTCATAGGGCATGCGCGTCGGCCCGAGTACGCCGATCACGCCGGTGGCGCCACCGCGCCGATAAGTGGAAGTGACCAGCGTAAACGCTGCCAGTCCGGGTTCCTGATGCTCTCCGCCAATAGTGACGGTCAATCCTTCGCGCTTGCGCTCCGCCAACGCGTCGTGCAGCAGTCCGTGGCGATCGGTGAGCGTGAGCAGTGAGCGCATCTGCTCAGTCGACGCAAATTCCGGCTGCTCGACCAGGATGGAAGCGCTGCCGAGCATCATCGGTTCCCGGTGGTCGGGAAGATCGAAAAGGCCGTCGCCTTCGGCAAGAATGATATCGAGCAGGTCACTCGCTTCGGGCGTCGACGCTGCATCGCGCAGGCGGACCGCAAACGTGGCCCGGATGTCGCGAAGTCGGAGGCCGCCGAGTCGTTCGTTGAGCACGCGCTCCACCTCGCCGAGTTCGACCGGCCCGAGGGCGCCCCGAAGGCGGATGTAGATCGAGCGCATCGTTCCGCTGCGCAGGTTGAGCACCAGCAGCAGGCGATCGGTCGACACCGCGACCAGGTCGACGCGATCGAGCACGATCTCTTCGAGCGCCGGCGCCACTGCCACGCCGAGCTCCTGCGTCAGGATGCCGAGCACCTGCGCGGCGCGCGCAATCAGGTCGTCGGGCGACAGGCTCGCGGCGAGCTCGATCTCGAGGTGCTCGCAGAGCTGCGGATCGGGCACCGCGCTGCGCACCACCGTATCGACATAGAGCCGGTAGGCGCGGTCGGTCGGAATCCGACCCGCCGACGTGTGCGGATGATAGAGGTACCCCTTGGCCTCGAGTTCGCCCATGGCGGTGCGGATTGACGCCGGCGAGATGCCAAGCGCTGACCGCCGTGCCACGGTATGACTTCCCGCTGGCTCCGCTGTCGCGATGTAGGTCTCGATCACAGCTTCGAGAACCCTTCGCTCCCGTTCGGTCAGTGATTCGGCGTCGCTCATGGCTGAAAGCTAGGAATGTCCACCGGCCGCCACCAGCGCGTCGAGCCGCAGCCACCCCTCGACCGTGAGGCGAACCACGCCGGAATCCACCGTCGCCCACCCCGCGTTTGCCCAGGCGTCGCTGGTGGTTTCCCCAATTTCCCTGGCGGGAAGCCCGGCCGTTGTCCGGAGGCCGAGGTAGCGGTGCTCCAGCGCCACAGCCTCGGCGCCCAGCTGCTCGGAGCCTGCCACGACGCTCTGCCCCCGTTCGATAGCCGCCTGGTAGGCTGCCCACTCGCGCACGTTCCATCGGCGGATCCCCGCACCGAATGAGTGCGCCGACGGCCCCAGTCCGACATACGGCGCGCCGCTCCAGTAGACCGAGTTGTGTCGCGATCGAAAACCGCGGCGGGCGGCGTTCGAAACTTCATAATGCTCGAACCCGGCGGATTCAAGCAGCTCGTGCGCCATGAGGTACTCATCGGCGTACCGGTCGTCGGGGACGGTGACCGATGTGCCGCGATCGACCCAGCGTGACAGCGGGGTGTGCGATTCGACGGTAAGTCCGTAGAGCGAGAGGTGGGTCGGCAACAATGCGAGCGTCTGCTCCACGTCGCTGCGCCAGTCGCGGGCAAGTGCCACGGGGAGCGCGAAGATCAGGTCCATCGAGACGTTGTGAATCCCGGCAGCGCGCAGGGCGCTCATCGCCTGCGACGGCTGGCGGACATCATGCGTGCGATGCATCCACACGAGTGTGGCGGCGTCATGCGTTTGCACGCCTAGCGAGACCCGATTGACCCCAGCCCGAGCCCACGCGACCGCGCGCCCGGCGGTCACGTCGTCGGGATTCGCTTCAAGAGTGATCTCCGCGTCGGTCGCGAGCGGCACACGCCCGCGGATCGCCGCCACGATTTCACCGATACTGGCGGGGTCGAGGCGCGAAGGCGTTCCACCGCCAAAATAGAGCGTGTCGACCTGCTCCCCACATCGCAGTTCGAGGTCGCGTGCGCTCCATTCGGCCGTGATGGCATCGACGAAGAGTCGATCCGGCGTCTCCCGCCGCACTGCGATTGCAAAATCGCAATACGAACAGCGGCGCGCGCAGAACGGAACGTGAACGTAAAGGTGCACCGGGGAATGATACCGGCATCGCGCACTGGCGGGCCGTCGCGGCGGGGCGGACCGATAGCGCCTAGTGCCGCTGGTACGAGGTGTCGGGAAGCTGGACAGCGAGCCCGCCGAGTTCGAGGCCGAGCAGCGTGCCAAGGAGCAGGCCAACGGGCAGCCCGACAGCGAGAGCGAGGTCGTCGATGCTTCGCGGCGTGGCCGACAGCGCCGACAGCACGCGAGCCTCATCGGGCGAGAGGTCGCCGGGAACCGGAGTGAACCGTGGCAGCGCCGGCGGGAGTGCGAGCACGCCAAACACGGCAAGCATATCCTCCGGCGACAGCAGCGGCGTGGCGCCATCACGAATCAACCGGTTGGTTCCGCGCGAGGTGGCGCTGGTGATCGGCCCCGGAACGACCAGCACGTCGCGCCCCTGCTCCAGCGCGCAGCTCACCGTCACCAGTGTGCCTGAAGATTCTGCGGCCTCGATGACGATCAGCGCGCGCGCCAACCCGCTGATCAGGCGATTGCGTCGAGGAAACGCACCGCGGTGGGTCGGCGCTCCGGGCGGATACTCGGTGAGCAACAACCCTTCGGCCGCCATCCGGTCGAACAGACGGACGTTTTCCCGCGGATACACGATGTCGGCGCCGGTGCCCAGCACGCCGATCGACGTGCCACCAGCGTCGAGCGCGGCCGCATGCGCAACCGCGTCGAGGCCGCGCGCCATGCCGCTGATCACTGGAATTTCAGCGCCTGCTGCTGCGCGCCCCATCGATTGTGCGACCGCGGCGCCATATGCCGTGTGACTCCGGCTCCCCACGATTGCGACGGCGTGGCGCTTCAACGCAGCCAGGTTGCCGATGGCGAAGAGGATGACCGGCGGATCGGGGATCGACCGCAACATTGACGGAAAGCTTGAGTCGCTCGGAATCAGCAGCTGCTGACCGCAACGTGCCGCGCGGCCGGCATAGGCGATGGCATCCTCGCCGGACGCCGCGTGCACGGCAGTGGCGCCGGCGGGTGTCAATCGTCCTTCCGCCACCAAGGCTTTCATCGGCGCGCAGAGCACCTGGCGCGCCGACGAGAACGTCGAGAGGAGTCCTGCGAGGCGGGCGGCGCCCAGCCCTGGCACGAGGGCGAGCGCGATGTATGCGAGGCGTTCGTCGGCGTCAGCCGGAGTGTTCGATCGCGTCTCCAAGTTCATAGGGTTCGTCATCCGCCGGGTCCTCGAATCCTTCGTGGCCATCATCGCCTTCGGTGGCACGCACGCTCTGCACTGTGGTCCACAGCAGTTCCTTCAGCTCCTCGATGCCCTGCCCCGAGGCGCTCGAGATCGCCGCCATGCCCAGCGCCGTCGGTGCGTCGACTTCCGGCAGCTCCGATGCATCGGCGAGTAAATCACGCTTCGTCAGCAACACGAGGTGTGGTTTGGTGGCGAGCTCGTCGCTGTACAGTCCGACCTCGGTCCGCAGCCGCTGGTACGTGGCCGACACATCCTCCGCGTCGAGCGGAACCAGGTACGCCAGCACCCGGGTACGCTCGATGTGTTGCAGGAAGCGGAGCCCAAGTCCCTTGCCTGCGTGCGCGCCTTCGATGATGCCGGGAATGTCGGCGACAACGAAGGTCCGGGAACCGGAAAGTGCGGCCACGCCAAGATTCGGCTCCAGCGTCGTGAAGGGATAGTCGGCGATCTTGGGACGAGCGGCACTGATTACTGAGAGCAGCGTACTCTTTCCCGCGTTCGGCTCGCCAACCAGGCCAACATCGGCGATCAGCTTGAGCGTGAACACCAGCTTGCGCGACTGGCCCTTGCCGCCTTCCTCCCATTCACGCGGCGCCTGATGCGTGGCACTGGTAAATCGCGCATTGCCGCGCCCTCCGCGGCCGCCTCGCGCCACGAGGACCTGATCACCGGGGCGCAACAGCTCGCCGACGCGCTGGCCGGTTTCGGCGTCGTCGATTACCGTGCCGGGCGGCACCGGGAGGATCACGTCCGGCGAGGACGCGCCGGTCTTGGTCTTGCCCTTGCCGTGTACACCGCGTTCGGCGCGCCACGACGCGTGATACTCGTAGTCGAGGAGCGTGGCGAGGTTGGCCGCAGCGCGGACGAAAACCGAGCCGCCGTT
>JBEPVV010000176.1:0-4742 GCA_041690795.1 Gemmatimonadota bacterium
GGGTGAGATATTCCCGACCCAGTCGTTCGGTAAGCGCCAGCGCAGTCCCGCATTCGTGGATCTGGTCGGCGCAGCAGATATCGAGGGCGCGTGGCGGGATCACCAGCAGCTGGTTCAGCAGCGCGCGCTTGCGCTGGATCCACGGCAGCGTGTCACCGCGATCATCATCGCGGATCTCGCAGGCTTCGCGCGCCAGGCTCAGCACGCCAACTCCGAATTTGTCCTCGATCTTGCTGCTCACCGCCGCCTGGTGACGATGCGGCGTCACCTCCAGCACATGATGGAGGATGCCGGCCACGAGCGTGACTTCGTCGGCGCCGTGGCGGGCGAGGATGACGGCAACGTTCGCCGGATGCGCCAGGAACGACATCGCACCTTCGGACGGGGCATACGGCGCACGGTATTTGGTCGCGAACGCAAACGCGTGGTTGATGTCGTCGCTGTAGCCGTTCATGCTCGCCTCACGGAATGCCGAGAAACTTGTGCGTCTGCAGCGAGAGTGTCCAGCGCGGGTGCGCGAGACAGTAGTCAAGTGCGGCCTGCGTATTGGCCTCACGGCGCGGGCCGTCCATCGGTTGCAGCAGGAAATGGCGAAACTCGAATGCCGTAAACCGCTCGGGCTCGGCGCCGGGTTGCGGGAAGACCAGCTTCAGTTCGTCGCCGCGCACCTGCGCCAGAGTCGTACCGGCCTTGGGCGAGATGCAGATCCAGTCGATGCCGGCCGGCACGGGAAGGGTGCCGTTCGATTCGACTGCGATCTCGAAACCGCGAGCATGCAGCGCGGCGATCACCGGCGGATCGAGTTGCAGGGTTGGTTCGCCACCGGTGCAGACCACGTAGCGACGCGACCCCTGGTCATCGGAAGGTCGCCAGGTATTCGCGACCGCGTCGGCCAGCAGCTCGGCGCTGGCATACTTGCCACCACCGTCGCCGTCGGTGCCGACGAAATCGGTGTCGCAGAACTTGCAGACGGCATCCTTGCGGTCCGCCTCGCGCCCAGTCCAGAGATTGCAGCCGGCGAACCGGCAGAACACGGCAGGGCGTCCGGCCTGTCGTCCTTCACCCTGCAACGTGTAGAAGATTTCCTTGACCGCGTAGCTCATTCGCCGGCGATCACGTAGCGCGCGGGGTCGTTGAGGCCGGCGGCCGCAAAGGCCTGTCGTCGCACCAGGCAGGCGTCGCAGTGGCCGCATGCGCGGCCGTCCGCGTCGGGGTCGTAACAGCTGGAGGTCATCCCGTAATCGACGTTGAGTCCACTGCCCAGGGCGATGATCTCGACCTTGCTGAGGTGCAACAGCGGTGCGCGGACCGTCAGGTCGGCGATTCGTGTGCCGAGTCTTGCCATTGCCTGAAAAGCGGCGATGAACGGTGGCCGGCAATCAGGATATCCCGAGTAGTCAACGGCGTTGACGCCGATGTAGATGTCGTGCGCGCCGATCACCTCGGCGTGCGCGAGTGCAAAGCTCAGGAAGATGGTATTGCGCGCGGGGACGTAGGTGATCGGAACGTCGGCGCCGATCTCGGTCGCATCGCGATCCTTGGGCACGTCGGCATCGCCGGTGAGCGCCGAGCCGCCAAAGGCCCGCAGGTCGATGTCGACGATGCGGTGCTCCACCGCTCCGAGGGCGGTAGCCACGTTGTGCGCCGCCTCGAGTTCGACCCCGTGACGCTGCCCGTAGCTGAACGAGAGTGCATGGCACTCGAAGCCCTGCTTCCGCGCGATGGCAAGGCAGGTGGCCGAATCCAGGCCTCCGGAGAGGAGGACAATAGCCGGAGGGGGAGCGGCGGTCATGCGGAAAAGGTAGCGCCCGAGGTTCAGTGGCGCTTTCGCAGGATCACGTGCGCCAGTGCCGCCTCGAGCGTCTGGAAGCGGCACCGGTAACCCAGAGTGCCGAGCAGTTCGCCGCTGGCGCGCTGACTTGCAAGAAGCGCCGAGTCGGCAAGCTCACGACCAACGGCAAGGCGCAGGGCCCACGCTGGGACGGCTAGCGCGGAGGGGCGGTGCAGCACGTGCCCCAGTGTTGCTGCAAAGGTGGCGTTCGTAACCGTTTCGGGCGCCACGAAGTTGACCGGGCCCGTCGCCGAATCGACATCGAGCAAGTGGCGGATGCCGCCGATCACGTCGTCAATCGCAATCCAGGACAGCCATTGCGTTCCGGCTCCGTAACGGCCACCGAGCCCGAATTGAAATGGCAGAACCATCCTGTCGAGCGCGCTGCCGTGCGGGGAGAGGATGATTCCAAAGCGCGGGTGTACCACCCGGATGGCGGCGGCGCGCGCCGGATGAGCTGCCGCTTCCCAGGCAAGGCAGAGCCGCGCCAGGAAGTCGCTCCCTGGCGGCGACGCTTCGTTCAGAATCTCGTCGTCGCGGTCGCCATAGTAGCCGACGGCCGTTGCGCTGATCAGTACCTTCGGCGGCCGTCTCGCGTGGGCGAGGGTCTCGCAAAGGAGCGTCGTGCCATCGGTGCGGCTATGCCAGAGTTGTTGCTTGCGGGCAGCTGTCCAGCGCCCGCCCGCGAGGTTGGCACCGGCCAGGTGCACGACTGCGTCAAGGCCCTCGAGTCCGGCAGCGTCGATCACCCCCTGGTCGGGATCCCAGTGAAGCCCGCCCGGAGCACTCCCGCGCGTCACCGGCACCACGTCGTGCCCGTCGGTGCGAAAGGCGGCGCTGAGCGCGGTCCCCACCATGCCGGTCGAGCCGGTGATTGCGATGCGCAAACAATTCTCCTCGTGCAAAGGCCGCATCAACTGGCGTCAGTTCATCGGGCGCCCGCAACAAGGGACGCCGCAGTCCCCGATCCCGGCCACATCCGGGGGTCGGCTGCTGCCGCGAATCCATTACACTTGTGACCCGACTGACGATTCCACGCTGGAGCAGCTGATGGCCGCAACCGCCGCACCGATTGCCTCGCCCGCCGCGCACGACCCGCCGCGCTGGTCGATTCGTGACGCCGAAAAGCTGTACAACATGCGCGGCTGGGGGCTCGGCTACTTTCGCCTCAACGAACAGGGCCACGTTACGGTCCACCCCGATGGAGCAACGGCGCACGGCATCGACCTCTACCATATCGCGATGGATCTCAGCGCGCAGGGCGTGGGTCTCCCGCTGCTGCTGCGCTTCTCCGACATTTTGCAATCACGTATCGCCGAACTCGCCAGCCGCTTCAGCACCGCCATCGAGGAGTTCGGCTACGAAGGGCACTATACCACGGTCTACCCGGTCAAGGTCAACCAGCAGCGGCACGTGGTGCAGGAGATCGTGGAATTCGGCGCCATTCACGGCGTCGGACTGGAGTGCGGTTCGAAGCCCGAGCTGATGGCGGTGCTCGGCCTGAACGAAAGCAACCGCAGCCTGATAATCTGCAATGGGTACAAGGACGAGGAGTTCATGCGTCTCGCCCTCATCGGCCAGCAGCTCGGGCACAAGGTGATGATCGTGCTGGAGCAGCTGAATGAGCTCGACGTGCTGCTCAAGGTCGCCGGCGAGATGGGTGTCGAACCAACCGTCGGCGTGCGGATCAAGCTCGCCACCGAAGGCTCGGGGCGATGGGCAAAAAGCGGTGGCGAGAAATCGAAGTTCGGTCTTTCGGCGGTGGAGCTCGTCCGCCTGCTCGATAAGCTCGAACGCTCGGGCAACAAGCACCTGCTCAAGCTGGTGCACTTTCACCTGGGCAGCCAGGTCACCGACATCCGTTACGTAAAGGCGGGTCTCGAAGAAGTCGGCCGGTACTACGTCGAATTGCGGAAGATGGGATTCGACATCACCTATGTGGACGTGGGCGGCGGGCTCGGTGTCGACTACGACGGGTCGCGCACCACCCGGCCGGCGTCGATGAACTACACCATGCGCGAATACGCCAACGACGTGGTCTACACGATCGGTGGCATCTGCCGCACCGAGGGCATTCCGATGCCCGATCTCGTCTCCGAGTCGGGCCGGGCGATTACCGCGCACCATTCGCTGCTGCTCATCAATGTCATCGATTGCGAATCGCAGTTCGAGCCACAGCCCGTCACCCTCGGCGAGGACGCGCAGCCGCTGCTGGTCGAGATGAAAGAGAACCTCGAAACGCTGACCATCGATCGCGTCGAAGAGGCGTTCCACGATGCGGTGTTCGCCAAGGGGCGCGCGCAGGAGTATTTCGCGAGCGGCGTCTATTCGCTGCGCGATCGTGCGGATGCCGAGCAGCTGTACCTCACGACGCTGAACGCGCTGGCCGCGACGATCGGTGAGGAGCGCGCGCACTATCCCGAGATCGCGACCCACCTGGAGACGGCACTGGTCGATCGCTACTTCTGCAACTTCTCGCTCTTCCAGTCGCTGCCCGACAACTGGGCGATCGATCAGCTCTTTCCGATCATGCCGATTCATCGCCTCGACGAGCTGCCCTCACGACGCGGAACCATTCAGGATGTTACCTGCGACTCGGATGGCGTCATCGATCGCTTCGCTGGCGGCCGCAAGGGCAAACCGTCACTCGAACTTCATCCATGGCGCGAAGACGAACCGTATATTCTGGGCATTTTCCTGACCGGTGCCTATCAGGAAATTCTCGGCGACCTGCACAACCTCTTCGGCGACACCAACGCAGTGCACGTGCGCCTCAAGGACGATGGCTATGAGATCACCGATCTCGTGCACGGCGACACCGTCACGGAAGTGCTGACGTATGTGCAGTTCCACGCGTCCGACCTGCTGGCGACGTTCCGGCGGAAGGTGGCGCGGGCGCCGGGACTGTCGC
>JBEPVV010000177.1:0-4730 GCA_041690795.1 Gemmatimonadota bacterium
CT
This sequence comes from Gemmatimonadota bacterium, assembly GCA_041690795.1. GTDB lineage: Bacteria > Gemmatimonadota > Gemmatimonadetes > Gemmatimonadales > GWC2-71-9 > Palsa-1233. Next base: position 3 of record JBEPVV010000177.1, read on the forward strand.
AATGCCCGGCGTCGACGAAATTAGATCGAGCAAGTCACCCACGAACTTGAGGCGGCCGGCGTATCCGATTGCTGATGCCGGGAACGACATCTCGAGCGTCCCGACCTGGGTCGATGTGAGGCCGCTGTCGAGGCGCATCAATTCGCGGAACGATCGGAGCATCAGCGTGGCGCCGATCAGCAGCACCAGCGTCAGCGCGAGCTCCACCGCCACGAGTACGCGCCTGCCGCGACTGGTGCCCGACGCGCTGCTCCCGTGACCGCCACCCGACTTGATGGTCTCACTCAAGCGATGACTGGTCGTACGGAGCGCGGGCCAGAGTCCGAAGGCGATGCCGGTCACGAGTGCGACCAGCGTCGCAAAGGCCAGCACGCGAAGATCGATCTCTGCGGGTGCCACGCCGGCGAGTCCCGTGGGAAGAAGGGGGCGCAGCAGTCCGAGTGACAGGGGCGCGATCGCGAGCCCGAGACATGCACCGGCGAGCGCGAGCAGCGTGCTCTCGGTGAGAAGTTGCCGCACGACGCGCTGCCGTGTGGCACCGAGGACTTCGCGCACCGCCATTTCGCGACGACGGGAGATCGCCTGAGCGAGAAGGAGGTTCGTCACGTTCGCGCATGCGATCAGCAGGAGGAGCGCTGTCGCGCCGAGCAGGACGAAGAGCGCGGTGCGTCGATCGCCGATCAGGCTCTGTTGTAGCGGAACGAGCACCCCGGTCCGCCGCAGGTCGCTGACAACTGCGGGAAGATTGGTCTCACTTTGGCCCGCGGAGTCTCGCGCGATGCCGAGGCGCCACTTGGCCAGCAGCTGCGCCGCGGCCATCGCGACCGGAACGCCAGGAGCGACGCGTGCGATGACGGTCGAGTTCAGGAAACCGCGAAACGGTTCGAACGTCTCGAACGTGACCGGCACCGACATCGGAACCCAGAGATCGCTTTGCTGCGGAAAGGAGAAGTTTCGCGGCATCACGCCGATGACCTGATATGCCTTGCCGTTGAGCAGAATCGGCTGGCCCAGCATGTCGCGGCCACCGAATTGATCTTGCCAGAGTTCGTATGACAGAACAACCACATGGGTATTGCCGGGCTTTCCTTCTTCGGCAGCGAAGCCGCGGCCGAGGAGCGGCCGGATGCCGAGGGTATTGAAGAACCCGGCCGTCACTACGCCGGCATTGAGGCGACGCGGCTGCTGCGGATCGGAGAGGTTCAATCCACCGGAAGCCCAGCCCGCCACGTGTGAGAACGTCGCGCGCATTTCCGCGAGGTCGTTGATGGTGGTTTGGTGATTGGCGAATACCCGGGTGGGCGGCTGCCCCGGACCGGGGTCGAACGGAATCTGGATCATCGGCAGCGAGACGAGTTCCTGCGGCCGCACGAACGGCAGCGGTCGCAGCATCGCCGCGTCGACGGCGCTGAAGATCGCGGTGGTCGCACCGATGCCGAGTGCCAGGACGACGACAATCGAGAGGGTGAAGACGGGGTGCTGGCGCAGGCGGCGTACGGCGTACTGGAGATCCTGCCGCATGGTGTCGAGCGCGGCAAAACCCCAGGCGTCGCGGCTTTCCTGTTGCAGCCGGGCGCTGTTGCCGAAGCGTTGCTGCGCAGCGCTCGCGGCATCAGGCGGAGCAACCCCGGCCTGCGACAGTGACGCGGCACGCAACTCCCGGTGCAGCCGCATCTCTGCTTCGAGTTCCTCGCTGGCGCGGTCGCGCCAGAGAAAGAGGCGAAGGCGGAGCCAGAGATGCTTCACGCCAGCCTCAGCACGCCGGCGATGGCGTGGGAGACGAGCCGGTAACTCTCGAGTTCGCGGACCAGCTGCTTCTTGCCGGCAGTCGTGATCTGGTAATAGCGGGCGCGGCGATTCTCGGCGGTACGACCCCACTCGCCGTCGAGCCACCCTTTCAGCATCAGCCGCTGCAATGCGGGATAGAGCGACCCCTCCTCGACCCGCAACACCTCAGACGACGCACGGCCAATCGCCTCGGCGATCTCGAAGCCGTGCGACGAACCCACACGCGCGACGGTCTGAAGGATCAGCATGTCGAGGGTGCCGGGAGGAATGTCCGCGCGTGTCATGACATAGATAGACTATGTCACGACGGCACCGATGTCAAGGAGCGCCTGCCTTGGCAGCAGGCTGTGACAAGTACAGCATCTGCTTGGCATAGTCGAGTTCGATCCGGAAGTGCCCAAGGATGTTGCCGCCAAGCGAGCCGATGATTGGCTCCGCCATCATTGAGCTCATGTAGCGCTCAAAGGTTCCTTTGGGCTGCGATACCACGCCGATGTCGTGGATGTCGTACGAGCCCCAATGCCCGCCTTGCACGATCATCGTCTCAATGGGATGGGCGCCGAGCATCTTCGCGTCGCCAACCGCGCCCGGGTATCGGGCCCATCGCGGATGGTGGTTCCCCCACGCTTTCAGCACGGCCTCGGAAACCACCGTGAACGAGGCGCCCGTATCCAGCAGGAGTCCGTATTTCGTTCCGGCCACCTCGATCTCGGTTCGAGGGAAGCGCATGTGAGCGGAAACCGGCATCCGCAACGGCTCGCCCTTCGGCTCGATCACTCCGGGCTTGGCGAGCGTGAACGATCGGTTGGGATAGTCAAGAATCACATGGTAACGGGCGAGAACGTGGCCGGGGATGATGCCGTCTGCGTGACCGGGCGCCACACGTGGCAAGAGATTGTCGCTCGCGACGACGAACAGAACTCGGCTGGCCACGAGCTCGAGCGGCATGTCGCCAAGGAACGGCTGTGGCGCAGGCGTCACCGGAGCGAATGCCTTGCTGCCACGTTTCTCCGGCGTCGCCAACGTCAGCCCGAGATCGCGCGCGAGGGCTTCAGTGAGAAGAAATGCGTCCCCTCCCGTGTCGATCCAGAATCGCGCGGACCGCGCCGTACCGTCTTTCCGGGTGAACGTAAGGTCGACGAATGCACGATCGCCTTCGATGCGCATCGGAACCGTGACTGAATCGACAGCGCGATTCTGCGCCAAAGTCGAAGCAGGCGCCAGCACGGACATCATCAGGACGGGAAGCGCGAACCGGCACATGGCAGATCCTCTGAGTGGGCGGCTCACGTGGTCTCCCGTATTGGCGCCTCTGCCACTACAGTCGTGCGCCAGCGAGGGCGGACTGAGAAAAGGACTCGAAATCTAGCCATCGAGATATGTCGTCGACACCGCTGCGGTAAGGCGGCTTGCCGACTCGATCGCCGGGGAAAAACCGTAGCTCATTCGCGTCGAGACGGTGGCGCATCTTGGTACCTGGCGATCGCTCCCGGGGTCGTGCTGATCAAGGCGCCGGGCCACACGCCGGGGAGCCAGATGGTCTACGTGCGGCGCGCCGACGTTCGACTTCATCTCCGGTGTTTGGTCTCGCCGCGCGGGCGCATCGTACGTTCTATCTCGGCGGCCGTGTATGGCAGCCCCCTCGTGAGAATCTCGAATCCGCTCGACGTGATGAGGATCATGTCCTCCATGTAGAACCCTTGGCCGCCGACGACGAAGATCGGCTCGTAGTCGATCACCATTCCCGCACGCAGCGTGTCCGGCAAATCTTCGGCGGCGTCGAGACCGATGCCGTGCAGTTGCCAGTACGGAATGCCACCGGGACGTGTGATCACCGCCGCTGCGTCCTTCCCGAGCGACGTGCGCAACGCCGGCTCGCGACGGCCGACTTCGGCGACGCTGGCGCGGGTCACGGCGGCCTTGGTCACCCCATCGCGCAATACGGCGAGCCCGGCCCGGTACGCCGCGACGAGTAGATCGACGACTTCCGCCTGGCCGGCGGTGAAGGCGCCGGACACGGGCACGGTTCGGCCAACATCCCCCATGTAGTGGTCAAGCTGACAGCCGATATCGAGTCGCGCGAGCTCACCCGCCTGCATCACGCGGTCGAGATGCTGAGGGTCGGCGGCGGAAAGGAACGGCGCAGGAAACGCTGCGTTGGGCCCGGACATCGCCCACGGCCAGAAGGACACACCGCCGGCGTTTCGCACGCATGCCTCGACGACAGCCGCTTCCACTTCGCGTTGACGCCGGCCGGCCGAGAAACGCGGTAACCCTGCAACCAACGCCGCGGTGCTCGCCGCAGCCACGCGGCGCAGCGTCCCGATCTCGCCCGAATCCTTTATCGCACGGACAGCGTTGACGATCGCGCCACCGCTGCGCACGACAGCGCTCGGCCATCGCTGCTGGATCGTGCGTCGCCACGCGCGCCACGGGTTGCCAAGCGTCGCCAGCGAATCGAGAGGAGTACCCAGCGCTCCTGCCAGATCACCAGCCTCGCCACCTTCGTCGACGTAGATGGTCGGAGGCGGATCGCGCGACAGACGGTTGTCGACGTAGGACGAGAAGTCGCTCCAGTCGGAAACGCGGCCGACGTGGACGGAGTTCGGGGAGAGCGCGGCCGATCCTGTTTGCCGCGGGGCAAAGAAACGCATAGGTGGCGGAAGTTGAGCAGGGACGAACATCTCGGCGCTGCGCGTCGCACCGTCGATCACGAGAACCGCGCCGAGCAAGCGCTCGTCACCCGTGAAGTAGAAGAAGTTTGGCTCTTGATCAAATGCGGGGTCCGTCAATCCCGCAAGGGACGGGCGGGAGCGAACGACGAGCAGATTGGTTCCGAGTTGCGAGTACGCGCGGGCGAAACGCTCTGCGTACGTCGAAGAAGCGGGCGTGGGTGGAACACCTTGGGCGCCCCCGACGGTCGGCGCGGTTGTGCTCGCG
>JBEPVV010000178.1:0-4721 GCA_041690795.1 Gemmatimonadota bacterium
CCCGGTGGACCGTTCGGGTCGGCAGGCGTGGCATTGGTGCTGGTGGTCGACTGCGGGGCCGACCCGTTGCCACTCGGGACCGATGGCGGCGCTACCGTGCCGACCCGCGGCGTCGTACCGCCGGGCGTCGGTGCGGCGGACGGCGGCCGCGTGGCACCGTTGTTGGGCGCGCACGAAAGACTTGCCAGCAGAAGCAGCGTGGAAAGGGCAAGACTACGACGTTCCATCGTTCCTCCGGGAAACGGACTATTGCGACCGCAGCACTCCTGACTTGACTAGTGCGGGCACGATCACGTCTGCGATTTCCTTGTTTACGGCCCCGGCCGACACGGGGTTGATGCTCTCCGTCGTGCCACTCCACACCAGCCGTCCCTGGCCGCGCGTCATCCATAACTCGTTTTCATAGCGCACGATCCGGTCGGACTCGACGTACGATGGTGCATACGTCTGCGAGAAATAGGTGTAGTAGTGCCCGGTCCACGGACTCAGATAGGTCACCGGCTCTGCGGAGAGATACCCCGGAACGTAACGCGTCTCCGTTTCGCTCGACAACTGATGCACCACCAGCAGGGCATCGAACCCGCGATTCTTCACGGCCTCGGTCAGCGCGGCGGTGTCGGGCGCGCTCGTCGGAAAAATCTGGTATGAGGGCGTCGCAGTCACTCCGCGCGACTTGAGTGATTGCACGAACGCGTCCTCCCAGAGGCGACGCACCGTGACGTCCTTTCGCAACGCGACGACAACTACGCTGTGGAGCGGCTGGCGCGGCTGTTCGGGATCCTTCCAGAGGTTCACCAGCGACGTCGACGTACACCCGGCGAGGGCCATCGCAGACAGCACCGACACGGCGCGCACATGGCGCAAAGACATCTCCACGGAGATACTCCTGATTGGGGCTGCACAAGGCGACGTCGCCTATTCCGGCACAAGCACAGCTCTGGCGGAAACCGCCGCCCGGGTGCCGGACGTATTCATGTCATACCTGACACCGGAGTCATCGGAATGCTGCATCGCCGCTGGAGCGCCCTCGCTGCCCTCATCGCCTTTTCCTTCTCCCCGCTCCTCGCGCCCGGCGCCTCAGCGTCGACGCCGGCGGCCGCGCGGGCCATCCTCGCTACGCGTGACACGGCCGTTTTCGCTGGCGGCTGTTTCTGGGGCATCCAGGCGGTGTTCGCGCGGATCAAGGGAGTGGTTTCGTCGGTGTCGGGCTACGCTGGCGGGCGTACCGTTCGCCCCGGCTATGAAGAGGTCAGCACCGGTACGACAGGTCATGCCGAGTCTGTGCGGGTCATTTATGATCCGTCCGTGGTCTCCTACGACCAGCTGCTCGCGGTCTTCTTCACTGTCGCCCACGACCCGACGGAGTTGAACCGGCAGGGCCCTGACGAAGGGACCCAGTACCGCTCGGCGATCTTCTTTCGCACGCCCGACCAGCAGCGGACGGCGCGGGCCTTCATCGCGAAATTGACTCAGGACCGTGCCTTCCAGCGACCGATCGTCACTCAGATCGATACGCTCAAGGCCTTCTACCTGGCCGAGAACTACCACCAGAACTACTTCGACCTGCACCCTGATCAGGAATACATCGTCATCAACGACAAGCCCAAGGTCGAGCACCTGAAACGTTCGTTCCCGGCGCTCTACGTTACGAAATAGCACGCGGTCGCCGCGTCCCGTTCGGCTCGATGAGCCGGGCAATGGCGCGGTTGGTGTGTCAGGAGCATCTTCATTCGTCCCCGGGGCAGTTCGATATCAGGCCGAGTCACCTACTGAGGAGACGAACCATGTTCGCGATGCTCGCTGTCATTCTGATTGTTGCCTGGATCTTGGGGTTCGGGGTCTTCCACGTCGCGGGTGGCCTGATTCACCTGCTACTGCTGGTCGCCATCATTTCGTTCGTCTGGCACCTCGTCGCCGGGCGCCGCGCGACCTGAACCGGTTCACCCGGGAGACGTGCCCGCCACTGGTGGGCACGTTTCATCGGGCCCCCGCTCGCTCGCCGCCAGTTCGCTCAGTTCTGCTTCAAGTTCCTCCAGACGTTCATCCGACAGTTTTTCGAGCCCCACCAGCCCGGTGCGCGCGTCGTTCACAGCGCGCAGCAGCTCGTCCAGCTTGAGGTGTAGCGCCTTGGAGTCGCGGATCTGGGTGTTCTGCAGCAGGAAGATCATCAGGAAAGTCGCGATCGTCGTGCCGGTATTGATCATGATCTGCCAGGCATTCGAGTAGTGCATCCCGGGACCGGCGACGGCCCACGCCACCACCAGTCCGACCGCCGCCATGAACGCCCACGGCGAGCCGAGGAGCCGCGCCGTCGATTCGGCGAAGGCGCGGAAGCGATTGCTGGCGGTTGCGCTCCGCTTCGACCGCGCTGGCGCAGATGCGTGGCTGTCCATGCTCAACTGCTGCCTCGTCCCGGCTCGGGCATCCCCGGCGTGCGCCAGCTCCCGCCCGAGCGCCCGATCAGCTCCTCGGCAATCGCCGGACCCCAGCTACCCGCGGCGTAATTGGGGAAGTGCGTCGGCGGGTTGCGCTGCCAGTGCTGGAGCAGCGGATCGAGGATCTCCCATGCCCCTTCGGCTTCATCACTCCGCGTGAACAGCGTGGCGTCGCCGAGCATGCAATCGAGGAGGAGTGTCTCGTACGGGTCGTGTCCCCTGGTGCTGAACCCCTTCACGTAATCGAAGTCCATGTTGACCGACGCCATCCTGACCTCGAATCCCGGCACCTTCACCTCGAACCGCAGCGAGATCCCTTCGCTCGGCTGGATCCGGATCACCAGGACGTTCGGCTCCATCTTCTCCCCTTCAGGCAGCGCGAACATCAGGTGTGGCGGCTCGCGAAACTGGATCGCCATCTCGGTCGCCTGCGCTGGCAGGCGCTTCCCCGACCGCAGGAAGAACGGCACCCCCTTCCAGCGCCAGTTGTCGATCAGGAAGCGCATCGACGCGTAGGTGGGCGTGACCGACGACGGCGAGACACCTTCTTCCTGCCGGTATCCGGCGACGGGCGCGCCATTGACGACACCAGGACCGTACTGACCGCGCACCGCGAAGTCGTGCATCTCCCAGTGCGTGTGCGGCCGGATCGCGTGCAGCACCTTGACCTTCTCGTCGCGCACCGCATCGGCGCGGAATGCCGCCGGCGGCTCCATCGCGGTAAGCGTCAGCAGCTGCAGCAGGTGATTTTGGAACATGTCGCGCACCACGCCGGCCTCTTCGTAGTACGGTCCGCGATGCTCGATGCCGATCTGCTCGGCCGCCGTGATCTGCACGTGATGCACCTGATGTCGGTTCCACAACGGCTCGAAGATCGAATTGGCAAACCGCAGCACCAGCAGGTTCTGCACGGTTTCCTTGCCGAGATAATGATCGATCCGGTAGATCTGGTGTTCGGCCATCGCCTTGCGGGCCACGCTGTTGAGTGCGCGCGCGCTGTCGAGGTCGTATCCGAATGGCTTCTCGATGATGACGCGGGCCCACGGGCGCTGCTCCGGCGGACTGATCCGCGGCAGGACGCCGCTGTTCGAGAGGTGCTCGATTACCGTGGAATACAGGCTCGGCGGAATCGCGAGATGGAAGAGATGGCCTTCGCTCGCCGGTACCAACGCGTCCATCTCGACCAGCTTCTTCGCCAGTGCCTGATACGTCGCCGGGTCCTTGAAGTCGCCCTGCATGTAGTACAGGCGTTGCTCGAAGCGCTGCCAAACATCGCCGTGCGCGGCGAAATCGCGGTCGGCCGTCGACACGGCCTCGCGCATCCGGGCCCGGAATGACGCATCGTCGTAGGCGTCCCGGTCGACACCGAGGATCACGAACGACTGCGGCATCGCCGCATCAATCGCCAGGTTGAACACCGCGGGAATCAGCTTGCGGTGGGTCAGATCGCCCGCCGCACCGAAGATGACTGCCACGCAGGACGGCGCCCGGCGCAGCGCGTCGCGGTGCTGATTGGTCAGGCCGGACAACAGGCCCGGCACGTCCAGCGGTGCGGTCACGTGTGCTTCACCGCATGGCCACCGAATTCATTGCGCAGCGCAGCGATGACCTTCGCCGAAAACGATTCGTCCTGTCGCGACGCGAAGCGCGCCAGCAGCGAGAGCGTGATCACCGGCGCCGGCACATCGAGGTGCATCGCTTCCTCGACCGTCCACCGCCCTTCGCCCGAGTCCTCCACGTAACCGCGGAGGTCAGCAAGATCGTTGCTCTTGGCGAAGGCCAGTTCGGCCAGCTCGTTCAGCCACGATCGCACCACGCTTCCCTGGTTCCACAACCCCGCGATCTGGTGCAGGTCCAGCGTGAAATCCTTCGACGCGTGAAGGATCTCGTAGCCCTCGGCGTAGGCCTGCAGCAGTCCGTACTCGATTCCGTTATGGACCATCTTCACGTAATGACCGGCGCCGGGCGGGCCCATGCGCGCGTATCCGTTTGCCGGCGCGAGCGTCCGAAAGATCGGCTCGCAGACGGCAAAGGCCTGCTCCGATGCGCCCACCATCAGGCAGTAGCCCACCTTGAGGCCCCAGACGCCGCCGCTGGTGCCGGCATCGATGAACTCGATGCCCGCGCTCTTCAGCGTGGCCGCACGGCGTATCGAATCGTGGAAATTGGAGTTGCCGCCATCGATCACGATGTCGCCAGCCTTGAGATTGCGCGCCAGTTCGGTGATCGTCTGCTCCGTCGGGTCGCCCGAAGTTTTCGCCTTGGCGAGCAGTTCGGTGAACCTCG
>JBEPVV010000179.1:0-4707 GCA_041690795.1 Gemmatimonadota bacterium
CGCAACGCCGATGCTCGGTGGCAAGCTGGACCGCGCCGCCAAGCGGGAGCGACTCGCGCGCGTTGATGACGAGGCCGAGCACCACTTGTTCGACCTGACCGCGATCTGCGGCGGCCCAGAGTCCCGGAACCTGCAGCGCGGTGCGCAGCGACGTGAATGGTCCAAGCAGGCGCTCGAGCGACGGCACCATCTGGCGAACGACGGTGTTGACGTCGAGCGGCGTGGCTCGCGGCGGACGGCGCCGGCCCAGTGAACTGAACTGCCCGGTCAATGCGGCGAGGCGCTGCATCGTCTGGTGCACCTGTGTCAGCCGAGGCTGCATTGGATCGCCGGCAGGACAACCGGCGAGGAGCTCGCGCACCGTGGCGTCGGCCGTGCTGAGTTGCTCATCGATGACCGCGGCGAGCGGATCAACACGATCGGACGTTACGATTTCGCGAATGCTCAAGGGGCACGCCTCAGTTGCTGCGCCAACACCGCGACCGGACTGCGGCCGTCGGCCACCCCAAACGCAAGCGGCGGGCCGGACGGGGGGTTGAGAGACAGCGCCGCTAAATGCTTGTGCATCAATTACTTGGAGCACCGTCTCCCAGTCACAGGAACGGGCGGGCCTTGGCCGCGATGCGGTTGCGAGGAGTCTGCGCCACAGTGCGGAGTAGCTTTCCCTCATGCCGACGAGATTCACCTGAAATTTCCGGGACCACGCCAGCGCCTGACGATCCTCGCGGCCGTGATGCTGATCGCGGTGCTTCCCGTCCTCTGGCTCAATCGGTGGCGCTTGAGCCGCACGGCGGTAGAGATCGCCGACCCGCTCGTGCGCGCCTGGGCGACGCGACAGGTGCTGGAGCAGAGCGACAGCAGTTACCACCTGACGATCAGTACGATCCGGGTTGATGCGCCCAACCGCCGCATCGCGATCGACACGATCGCGCTCAGCACCGACACGGCACGCAACGCGCGCCTTCCCCGGCCGCACCCGGTGGTCGCCTTCCGGTTTCAGCAGTGTGCGCTGACCGGAATCGACCTCGCCGGACTGGCAAGCGCGCGCGGACTCCACGCAGCACTCGCGGCGTGCGACAGCGTTGACATGTCGGGAAGGCTGGCGACGCTCCCCGGCGCCACGGTGCCGTCGGCGACCAGCCCGGACAGCAACAACTTCCTGCGCTTCCAGGGAAAGGTCGACCTGCCGAGCGCACTGCCGTATGTGGGCATTGATGCCATCAGCCTGCCGCACGTGCATCTCGCACTCACGGTGCAGGGCGCAGACGGCCGACGAACCGCGCTGGCGTTCGACAGCGTCGCCATCCGCCTCGACTCGGTCCGGATCGACCCCACCGAACCGGTCGCCCGGCGCCGTCCGCTCTTCGCCCGCGACATCAGCCTTCGTCTTGACCGGTTCAACGGCCGTACGCCGACCAATGCGCACATGGCGCTGCAGCATCTCTACGCCAATCTCGAGGATGGCAGCTGCCGGCTCGATTCGCTGCTCTATGAGCCGCCGCCGGGAAAGCGCGCCGATTCACTCGGGTTCGCCTCGTTGCGCGCGCAGCACGTGACGCTGAGCGGTGTCCGGTGGAACGTCTTCCTGCTCACCGGCGAGGTTGCCGTCGCGCGATTGAATATCGACACCGTCTCGGTGCGGATCACGTCGGCGCCGCCAAAGCGGGCCGGCGCGATCAAGGATGCGTCCCAGCCGATCGAGACGTCGCTGCGGGCGATGGGCCGCGGTGTCCGTCTCGATTCGTTCTCCGCCACGGCCCTGCGCTTCGTCGAAGCCGCCACACCCACGTCCGACAGCGCCGTCACGACCATCCGGCGCCTCAGCGTGGGTCACTTCGCACTCGACAACAGCGAGGACGGGTGGGCCTCCGCGCTGCCGATCGGGCCGGTGACACTCACCGTCGATGGCTTGCTGCGCCGCTCGCTGGCGCGCGACATCATGGTGAACCGCCTCGCCCTCAACGCGGGACAGAAGAAGATCGTGGTCGATTCGCTCCGGGCTGCGCCCTCGGGCGACGATTCCGCCTTCGCCCGTCGCAACCCGTACCGGAAGGCGCGGCTGAGTGTCATCATGGCGCACGTGGAGGCGCGAGGAATCGACCTGCCCGCATTCCTGCGCCGGGGTGCGTTGCGTACCAGCGTGCTCGATGTCCGCGGCCTGGTAGTCGATGTCATGAAGGACAAGCGCAAGCCGGAGGACCCGGCGCCCAACAAGATCCGCCGGTATCCGCAGCAAGTGATGCGCGATGTCTCAGCCGAGGTCCAGATCGACACGCTCAACGGTGCGGGGCTGGTGACCTATCGTGAACGCGACGCCAACGCCACCAACGCTGGCACCCTGACCTTCGGCGCGATCAAGCTGCGCGGCTACAACTTCAGCACCGACCCGAAGCGTATGACAGCCGCAACGCCGTTCCGACTGATCGGCGACACCCGGCTGATGGGGGCCGGGGACATGCACGTCGAGTGGAACGTTCCGCTCCTGGCGCGCACCTTCACGATGACATGGCGAGGCTCACTGGGAACGATGAACCCGCGCGCCATGAACGGCTTCCTCCCCGACGCGGTCGGGATGCGCTTCAGCGGCGGCGTTTTCGAAGGCGCGACCTGGTCGGCGACCGTGACCAATGGCATGGCGATCGGCAAGCTCGAACCGCGGTGGCACGACCTGCGCGTCGAGCTTCCTGGTGTGGCGCGTACGAACTCCGGGCTGTTTGGCGGGTTGCTGCGCGGCGTGGCAAAGCTGGCCGCAAACACGTTCGGCATTCACGGCGATAACGACAGCGCTGGCGGCCACCGCCCGGTCGATGGCAGCATCACCCACCAGTGGGTTCACGACGAGACCCTGCCCCAGTTCATCTGGTTCCAGCTGCGCGATCCGCTGCTGCTGATCCTCAAGAAGTGACGCCGCGCCGGTTGCCTGCGCCGGCGCGACGCCGGAGATTGCGCCGGTGACGTACGACCCCGACGTGGTGCATGCCGGTGCCGACCCCAGCAGTCGCACGCCCTCCGATGCGGCGTTCGCCAACCGGATCGAGGCCGCGCGAATTCAGGGCGGCGGACGTCTCTGGTGTCCCGCGACCGGGGCGGGCGGATACCTGCTCGAACGCACGCTACCGCTGGCTGTGCTTGGCGACCGACCGATCAGCATCGAAGGCGACGGACAGGCGTGGGAAAATGGGACCGGAACGATCATCATCGCCGACACCGGCGGTATGCCCACGATCGACGCGACAGGATCTTCTGCGCTCAGGCTCGCGCGCCTCACGCTGAAGAGCCAGGCCCGAACCCGGGGTGCAAAGCTGCTGGTGCTGCTGGGAAGGACTGCGGCGTGGCCGTTTCCCCAGGGCCATCACTACGAGGATATCATCCTTCACGCCGGGAGCGACCCGACCAGCAATCGCGGCGTGGGAACGATCGGCATCGCCAACATTTCATGCGAACACTTTCACGGGGCGAACGTCCGGATCAAGGCCGACGTGCCGTTCTATTTTCACGGCTTCAACGATCTCGCCGTCACCGCACCACATGGCGGAGCGCTGACCGGGCCATGGTCAATGACGATGGTGACGCTGCTCAACTGTTCGGGCTACGCCCTGCAGGGCCCGGCGTACGACCTTGCCGACGGCGCCAATTTCCTGCTGCTCAACTGCCACGCGCAGCGCGATCCGGCAAGCCACCAGGCGCATGCCTTTCGCCTGACCGGACGGATGCAGGGGCTGCGAGTGATCGGCGGACAGATCGAGCAGTTTCCGGGGCTCGCGGCGGTGGGAGGCGACCTGGTCGGGTGCGACTTCGACACCATGATCGGCAGCGCGACGCAGCCGTACCTCGAGCTCAGGGCCGGCGTCACGCTGGAAAGCTGCAACTTTCGCGTCAGCCAGATCAACGGTACCAAGCAGCCGCTGTTTTCCAACGCTGCTGCGACCGTCCTCGGGGGCACCATCCATCTCGAGCGCGGCCAGCGGGTGGTGGCCGATGACGGGGCGGCCCGCCTGACACTGCAGGGCGTCACCATTTTCAGTGCCGACGACGCGGTCCCGCAAGTCACGACACGTTCGAGCTACACGTTCGCCGGTCCGTCTGGCTGGCACGCCGTCGATTCGGCAACGCAGGGTCGTCCTCGATCGTAGCTTGTCCCGGTCGGGCGCGGCGACGCGGCGAGCGGGTTCTCTCACCGGAGTGTATCACTCATGGAATCGGCGCTACCAATGCTCGGCTGGTTGATCTTCGCGTGGGGTTGCGGCATCATTGCCATCGCCGTCTTCTCGTCGCACTCCCGCGTGCGTTCGCCAGCGCGGCGCTTTGCCGATGTGCTGAGCGGGCTCTTCTTCTGCGTGCTTTCGCTGACGCTGATTCTGGCGCAGTCCACGTCGCGGACCCGGATCGGCCTGGCGATCGCCGCCGGCGTGGTCGGGCTGGCGAGCTGGGCCCTCGGTCTCCATGCCAGACAGGTCGACCGGGCCACTGGAAGCCGGAAACCCCGCTGAACGACCCTCGACCCTCAGGGGCTGCCGTCCGTCGGCCGATCCTTTAGCTTTAGGGCCTGCCACCAGAATCGCGCGGGAGCGCGGGGAACGCCATGCTGAAGAACCGGAACGGGTTCACGCTGATCGAGCTGCTCATCGTCGTGGTGATCATCGGCATCCTGGCCGCGATCGCGATTCCGAAGTTTGCCGCGACGAAGGACAAGGCCAAGCTTGCCGC
>JBEPVV010000180.1:0-4671 GCA_041690795.1 Gemmatimonadota bacterium
AGATGTGTATGAGAGACAGGAGCAGCATCGGCCGGCGGCTGGGAGCAATGCGTGCCGCGTGCGACTCAGTGCCGGGCGCGACGAGGAGGACCACTTCGCCCGCCGCACCCAGGCGCGTCAACTGCTGCGCGGTGGGTGGATCGTAGCAGATCACTGTGCCGGCGTCGGGAATCGTCCGACTGCTCACCGAGATGCCGGTCCGCAGTGACCCCAGTGTTCGCCGAATCAGCTGGTGGTCTCGCTCGTCTGCCGTCCAGATCGTCGCCTGCATCGGATCGATCGCGTCGAGGACCGCCGCGGCCGTTGCGGCCCGTCCGCCCCACGTGGTTGCGGCCACGCGCACGCTGGGGCTGGTCACCAGGGCGGGCGTACCCGCCTCGACGGTCGGCGGCTTGAGCACCAGCGACTTCCGCGCGTATCGCTCGACGACGCCGCCCGCGCCGTCGATGATCTCCCCGCGCGCGGTCAGGACGACGCGCTGCGCGTTGCGATCCACGTCCTGCAGCAGCATCGTCACCGTCTCGTCGGCGTTCCACTCTTCTGGCCAGGCGAAGACGACGGCGCGAAAGCGCTCCGGGTGGAGCGCCGAGCGAACATGGCGATCGAGGGCAGTCTCGGGCGAGGCGATCAACAGGTCGGGGGGGAGGGGCGAGGCGCTGCTGGCGCGCGTTCCGGCAGCGCGGGCGACCTCGATCCTGAGCGTCGTGCCTTCAGCCAGCGCGCCGACCGTGATCGCCCATTCGGCAATCATCGAGGGCGCGGTGAGGAGAAGGACGGGCCCGGCGTGTTCGCCGGTGCGGCCGAGCAAGGCTCCGATGACGGGCCCGGCCCACGCCGGGGCAGGTGGCAGGAGCACCACGACATTGCTGCCGCGCAACACGGCGGGGACGGCATCACGAACTTCCGCGTCGTCGGCGCGCCAGCCGATATGCTCCAGTCCGGCCGCCGAGGCCGGATCGATCTTCCACTCCGCAAACCCGCTCACCGGTGCCTCGATTGTCAAATGTTCGCTGCAGGGGCAAAAGTATAATCCCCTGTCTCAACTCCCCCATGACCGACGGCTGTACTTTTCGTCCATGCCCTTCCGCCGCTCAGCCAACCTGTCGCAGCTGAAATCGTCCGAGACCGTCGCCATCAGCACCGAAGCCAAGCGTCGCAAGGCGGCCGGCGAGGACGTGCTCGATCTCGGTGTCGGCGAACCCGACTTCGATACCCCCACGATCGCCGCCGACGCCGGGATCGCCGCGATCCGGGCCGGCCGGACGCGTTACGCGCCGAACGTGGGCACCGCCGAACTGCGAACGGCCATCGCCGGTGCGCTGTCGCGGATGAGCAATGGACGCGCGGTCGATGCCGAGCGGGTGATGGTGAGCAACGGCTCGAAGCAGTCGCTCTTCAACGCCTGCTTCGCGTTGTTCGGCCCGGGAGACCGGGTGCTCATCCCGTCGCCCGCGTGGGTGTCGTATCCACAGATCGTGCACCTCGCCCGCGCCGAGCCGGTGATGGTGCCGGGCGATCCCGAGTGGGGGCTCAAGGTCAGCGTCGCCGACCTCGAACGTTTCCGCGATGGCGCGACTCGCGGACTCATCCTCTGTTCGCCGTGCAACCCGACCGGAGCGGTCTATACGCGCGCCGAGCTCGAAGCGATCGCCAAGTGGGCCGCAGCGCACGACATCTGGCTGCTCAGCGACGAGATCTATCGCCGCATTCACTATGGGCCCGGCCCCGCGCCGTCGCTGCTCGACCTTGAGGATCGCCTGCTCGAACAGTCGGTGGTGTTCTACGGTGCGTCCAAGGCCTATGCGATGACCGGATGGCGGATCGGCGCGTCGTACGCTCCGCTCGAACTCACGAAAGCGATGGCAGCGCTTCAGAGTCATATCACCACCGGCGCGAATCAGCCGGCGATGTGGGCCGCCACGACCGCATTCAGTGATCCGCGCATCGACCTCGATGTCGACCGGATGGTTGCCGCATTCCGCCGGCGGCGTGATTACCTGGTGGCCCGCTTCCAGGATCAGCTGCCGGGGGTGGAGTTCGTCGAGCCACACGGTGCCTTCTACCTTTTCTTCCGTGTCGATGGCGTGGCGCGCGGCCGGACGATCGGCGGCGGCAAGTTCTGCGAGCAGCTGATGATGGAGGAAGGGGTCGCCCTCGTACCCGGCGGTGCCTTCGGCGATGATCGCTGGGTCCGGCTCTCGTTCGCCGTGTCCGATGCGGAGCTCGAAGCTGCATGCGACCGGCTGGTGCGCTTCATTGGACGGCTCGCCGCGCCCACGCCGGCGTGACGCTGTCCGGCATATCCTGATGGGGCGCGACGCGTGGCGACGATGAATCCGGAGTTCGCCCGGTTGCGGCGCGAAGACGCGGAATACCGCGCGGCCACTGAGACGCGTGCGCTCGCCGATGTCATCTCGCGCCGCATGCTCGCCGAGCGCGCCCCGATGTCGAAGGATCCGCGCGCCGACCGGCTGCTGTACGGGATCCACGACGTCGAGCGCTACCTCCGCGCGAGCGGCACGTGACGCTCGCCATCCTCGGTCGTGTGGTCGCTACCGAACTCAAGCCGAGCACCCCGCACCAGTTCCACTTCTGGACCACGCCCCAGGCGAGTTGCGGCATCGGCACGATCGTCCGTGTCGACGAGGGCGATCGATCGGTGTTCGCGGTGGTCACCGAGGGATTCGCGTACGCCGATCTCGCGCGGCCACTCGATGCGGTGATCGGGGCCGACGGCGACCCGTCGCGCGTGGCCGACGAGCCGTCGCTGCGTCCGGAGATTCGCCTCTGGAACGCAGCGGTGCTGCGTCAGATTCCCGAAGAACCGCTGCAGCCGGTGCCGTTTGGCGCGGTATCGCTGGCGACCGATGCCGACGTCCGCGTGGCGCTTCGCATGGACGCCTACGTCACCGAGCACAAGTCGACCGGCGTGCCGGTCGGGCTCTATGCCGCGGGCGGGCTCTTTGCACCGGTGCTGCTGGACGCCGACTTTCTCCTCGGGCCCGAGGCGGCGCATCTGAACATCAGCGGCGTCTCCGGCCTCGCCACCAAGACCAGCGCGGTGACCTTCCTGCTCTCCAGCATCTTCCAGACCTTCCCCGCTGCCAAGGGGAGCGTTGCTGCTGTCTGCTTCAACGTGAAGGGACCGGATCTCTGTTTTCTCGACCAGCCGACCGCGATGGCCGAAGAGGATCTCGCCATCTGGCATCGCCTCGGCCTGGCCCCGGCGCCCTTCACCGACATGACGGTGTATGCGCCGTTCAAGCCCGACGGAGTCAATCTCAACACCCTCCGCAGTAACCCGGCGATCTCCGCCCAGGTTCAGCCGCTGGTGTGGGGGCTGCGCGAGATCCTCGATTATGCCGAAGTGGTGCTCAATCGTGATGACGTCGATGCCAAGGCCGACGCGTTAATCGACTTTCTGGCTGACCGGGTTGTGGGAAAGCGATACGCTGCGCCCGAGCTACGCGACGCGCCGTTCGAGGTGCAGAGCTTCGCGGCGCTCGACGAATTCTTCCGCGCCATCTTCGATTTTCTCGAGACCCAGCGCGGCGCCGAAGTCTGGCGCACGCATCACATCGCGACCATCCGGAAGGTGCGAAACCGCCTCGGCAACATCGCCACCCGATCGAAAGGGCTCGTCACCGATGACGCGGTGGCGAATGACCTGCCGTGGGGAGAGTTCCGCGATCGCTCGATGACGGTGATCGACGTCGCGGGCGGCGATCCGCTGGCCCAGGATCTCGTTTTCGCCCGCATCATCTCGAAGCTCCGTGAGCATCTCGAGCGTCGTGACCTCGGTGTCGATCACGTCGTGGTCTTCGTCGATGAGCTCAACAAGTACGCGCCTGCGGACGGACCAGAGACCTATGTGAAGCGGATGCTGCTCGACCTGTCGGAACGCGGTCGCTACCTCGGGCTCGTCCTCTTTTCGGCGCAGCAGTTCCGCTCGCAGGTGTTGCGTCGGGTCACCGGCAACGCCGGCACTTCGATCTTTGGCCGGATGGACAGCGATGAGCTGGCGATGCCGGGGTACGCGACGCTGTCGCCGGCGGTGAAGGCGAAGCTTGCGACGCTGCCCAAAGGCGAATTGATGGTGCGGCACCCGCACTTCACCCAGCCGATCTTCGTCCGCTTTCCGCGGCCGGCGTCGCTCTCGGGGCGCGAGGGCGTCGAGCGTTTTCCGCCCGAACCCGACCTGCCATTCGCGGATGCCGTGATCCGGCGCTTGCGCGCCCTCGATCCGTCGGTCGGCGCCGACGAGGCCCGGGCCGCCATCGATGGCCGGCCGGAGAGTGAGGTTCGGCGCGCGCTCTCCGCCACTGCGCAACGTCGACCCGAACAGGTGTTCACCTTCTTCCGCGCCTGCCTCAAGCGTTCGATCGCGAGCGTGCCGATCGAGCCGAGACGCGGCGTGGCCCCGCTGCCGCGCGACGACGCCGACCCGTTCGCGCCATATTAGGGAATGCGTCTCGCGCACTTTGCTGATCCACATCTCGGGTTCCGGCAATTCCATCGGCTGAACGCGCGCGGCCGCAACCAGCGTGAAGTCGAGTTCTTTGATCGGGCTGGGGACGTGGAAGCTTTCCGGATCGAGGCCGAAGATCGTGGTTGGGCCGACGTGGCCGTCGAGCGCGCGCTGGTAGTTGAATTCAAGCTGGCTGGCGCGGG
>JBEPVV010000181.1:0-4623 GCA_041690795.1 Gemmatimonadota bacterium
CGCGAGTGCTCGTCGTGGACGATGATGTGCGCGTGCGCGAAATGCTGGTCCGCCTGCTGACGGGTCAGGGATTTCAGGTGGCCGAGCAGGGTAGCACTGACGCGGCGCTCGAATGGCTCGACGCCAACGGCGAGGTGCCGCTGGTGATGAGCGACCTGCACATGCCCGGTCGCGACGGCGTCGAATTGCTCCGCGAAGTGCGTCGGCGCTTTCCCGACACGGCCGTCGTGATGCTCACCGGCGATGGCGACGTGGCCACGGCGGTCGAGTGCCTCAAGATCGGCGCGCGCGACTACCTCTCCAAGCCGGTGCAATTGCAGGAAGTGCGCGCCCGGATCGAGAAGGCCATGGCCGAACGCACCCTTTCCATCGAAATGCGCCAGCTGCGCGAACGCTACCACCAGGATCTCGAACGCCAGGTCCTCGAACTGTCGCGCAAGAACCAGGCAATGTTCGTGGCGCAGGTGCAGATGGCGGTCACGATGCTGGAAGCCAAGGACCCGTACACACGCGGCCACTCCCGCCGGGTCGCCGAGTACGCCGTCGCCACGGGTCGCGCGATGAACCTCGGCCCCAAGATCCTCGAGCAGTTGCGCATGGGCGGCGAGCTGCACGATATCGGCAAGATCGGCACGCGCGATGCCGTGCTGCACAAACCCGGCCCGCTCGACGATGCAGAATTCGCCGAGATTCGCCGCCACACCGTCGACGGCGAGTCGATGCTGGCGATGCTCCGCGCCGATCACCCCGAAGTGCTCAACATCGTCCGGTGGCATCACGAACGTCTCGATGGCAGCGGATTTCCCGATGGCCTCGCCGGCGAACAGATCCCGATCACCGCCCGCATTGTATCGGTGGTGGACGCGTTCGACGCGATGACCACCAACCGCGCCTATCGTGAGCACCAGAGCATCGAGGTTGCACTCGGCGAATTGCGTCGCTGGGGCGGCACCCAGTTTGACCCGGCGGTGATCGACGCCTTCATCGCTGCGTTCCCGGAGCCGGGCGCGCTTCCGATCACGAACTAGCGGGAGAGCCATGTCGACGACCCTGATGATCTCCGTTTCCGGCATGCGTGGACTGGTCGGTAGCGACCTCACCCCCGAACTCGTCGCCCGACACGCCGCCGCGCTCGGCGCGTGGGTCCGGTCCCGCGGTGGCGAATGCGTCGTCATCGGCCGCGATGCGCGCACATCGGGACCGATGTTCTCGCTGGCGGCGGCTTCCGGCTTTCAGTCGGTGGGTGTCGACGTGATCGATGTGGGGATGGTCCCCACGCCCACGGTGCAGATGGCCGTCGAATTTCATCATGCGGGCGCCGGTCTGATTCTCACGGCCAGCCACAATCCCATCGAGTGGAACGCGCTCAAGTTCGTTGGACCTGACGGCATCTTTCTCGATGCTGCCTCCGGGGCCGAAGTGCGCGAACTCGCGGAGCGGGGACCGCCGCGAGCCGGCTGGGATGCGATCGGCACGATCCGGCAGGACGACGGCGCCATCGCGCGTCATCTCGATGCCATTTTCGCGCTCCCCGAAATCGACGTCGACCTGATTCGAGAACGCAAGCTGCACGTCGCGCTCGATTGCGTGCGAGGCGCGGGAAGCCCTCCGATGCTCGCGCTCTTCGATCGGCTCGGGGTGCGTGTCAGCGGAATCAATCTCGAACCTGACGGCCGCTTTCCCCGTGAGCCCGAACCGATTCCCGAAAATCTTGGCGCGCTGGGCGAACTGGTGCAGCAGAGCGGAGCCGATATCGGCATGGCGGTCGACCCTGATGTCGATCGGCTCGCGCTGGTCGATGAACTCGGCCATCCGATCGGCGAGGACTACACGCTCGCGCTCGCGATCCGTGCCGTCCTCTCCCGGCGCGGCGGCGCATCAGGCGCCGTCGTCGTTGCCAACCTCTCCACGTCGCTGGTGGTTGCTGACGCCGTCCGCGAGAGCGGCGGCCGTTTCGTCCGCGCGCCGGTCGGCGAGGCCAACGTCGCGCGGGCCATCGTGAGTGAAGGCGCCGTGATCGGGGGCGAGGGCAACGGGGGCGTGATCCTTCCCGCACTCCATGTCGGCCGCGATGCGCCGCTGGGGGCGGCCCTCATCTTGCAATACCTCGCCGCGACTGAACAGTCCCTTTCCGCCATCGTGGGTGCCTCCCCGCGCTACGTGATCGTCAAGGCCAAGGCCGGGCGGGGCGGGGACCTTGAGGCGCAATACCAGCGACTCGATGCTGCCTTCCCGGATGCCGAGCGCGATCGGCGGGACGGATTGCGGCTGGGGTGGGCGGATCGCTGGCTGCACGTGCGGCCGTCGGGCACCGAGCCGATTATCCGGCTCATCGCCGAGGCCCCGACAAAGGCGCAAGCCGAAGCGTTGATTGCGAGGGCGCGCGAAGCAGGGACAGACCAACCGGAGCATGCGTAAATGTGCGGAATCGTAGGCTATGTCGGCCCCAAGCAGGCCACCCGGATTCTGATGGAAGGCTTGCGGCGGATGGAATACCGCGGATACGACTCCGCCGGCATTGCCGTGCAGAACGGCTCCGGCATCGAGATCCACAAGGCGGCCGGCAAGCTCGGCGTCCTTGCAGGTGAACTCGTCGGCTGCGAGCCGGTCGGAACCTGCGGCATGGGTCACACCCGCTGGGCAACGCACGGCGCACCGACCACCCTCAACGCGCATCCGCACACTGACCAGTCGGGGCGGATTGCACTGATTCACAACGGCATCGTCGAGAATGCCAACAGCATCAAGAAGGCGCTGGTTGCGCGCGGTCATGTCTTCCTGTCGGAGACCGACACGGAAGTGCTGGCGCACCTGATCGGCGAGCTGTACGAGGGCAACCTCGAGGAGGCGGTTGCGGCGGCGCTGCGCGATGTCGACGGCGCCTACGGAATCGTGGCGCTTTCAGCTGACGAGCCGGGAGTGCTGGTGGCTGCGCGAAACGGGTCGCCGATCATCCTCGGCATCGGTGAAGGCGAGAACCTGGTGGCATCTGATCAGTCGGCGCTCCTCGATCACACCCGCTCCGTGGTTTACCTCGACAATGGCGAGATGGCAGTCCTCACGGCCAATGATTTCCGGGTGCGCACGCTCACGACGCGTCAGGTCGACAAGCCGATCAATCAGATCGAATGGGACCTGGCCACGATCGAGCGCGGCGGGTTCGATCATTTCATGCTCAAGGAGATCTTCGAGCAGCCGGACAGTATCGAGAACACGATGCGCGGCCACCTGCTCGAAGAGACTGGCAGCGTGCGCGTCTACGGGCTGAAGCTCTCGGATCACGATGCGATGAAGGTCAAGCGGATCATCATCACCGCCTGCGGTACTTCGTGGCATTCAGGGCTCATCGGCAAGCAGATGATGGAGGAGCTGGCGCGGATCCCGACCGAAGTCGAGTACGCGTCCGAGTTTCGCTATCGTAATCCGATCGTCGACGCCGAAACGCTGGTGATCGCCATCTCGCAGTCCGGCGAAACCGCCGATACGCTTGCCGCCCTGCTCGAGGCCAAGCGCCGCGGCGCCCGCGTACTCGGGCTCGTCAACGTGGTTGGTTCAACGATCGCGCGCGAAGTCGATGGCGGCCTCTATCTCCGCTGCGGCCCCGAGATCGGAGTCGCCAGCACCAAGGCGTTCACGGCACAGGTCGTGGCGCTGGCGATGGTCACGCTGCGCTTTGCCCGGCTTCGCGAAATGTCGCTGCTCGAAGGTCGCCGTTACGTGGAGGCGCTGCATCAGCTGCCCGCCCAGATCCAGCAGATTCTCGACCGCGCGGAAGAAGTCGAGGCGCTGGCGACGCACTTCGAGGATGCCACCAACGCGCTCTACCTGGGACGCGGCGTGAACTTTCCGGTCGCACTAGAGGGCGCGCTCAAGCTCAAGGAAATCTCCTACATCCATGCCGAAGGCTACCCGGCAGCCGAGATGAAGCACGGACCGATCGCGCTCATCGATGAGAACATGCCGGTCCTCGTCGTCGCGCCGCGAGACGCGGTGCACAGCAAGATCGTGTCGAACATCCAGGAAGTGCGCGCGCGCGGCGGCAAGGTCATTGCCATCGTCAACCGCGACGACGAAGAGATCGCGCGGCTCGCCGCGGCGACGTTCATCGTCCCCGAGACACTCGACCTGCTGACGCCGGTGCTGACCGTGGTCCCGCTGCAGCTGCTCTCGTATTACGTAGCGGTCAAGCGGGGCTGCAACGTCGATCAGCCGCGCAATCTCGCCAAGAGTGTCACGGTAGAATAACGGCTGCCCCGACGAGCACTCCGTAGCGCAACGCGACGCGTGCGGAGAAGCCGTCCGGAAGTTCATCGGGCGCAAAGACCGACGCCGAACCGGTGATCCGCCCCGCGATGACGGCAGCGAGGCGCGAACTGACCGGAGCTTCCAGTCGCACGAACCCTCCTACTGCGAGCCGGTTCCGCGGCGAGCCGTCGGTCAGATCGAACCGCCACCGGTCGATCCCTGCCTCGGCACCGAGCTGCAGCGCAACACCGGCCGTCTTTCCCGCAATCCGCCGCGAGATCTCCGCGCCCACCCCCCACGCATCGCGCACTCCTCTCGTGGCGACGGCTGAACCGCTGGTGACTTCCGCCAGGTCCGCCCCGGTATGGCGCGCATTGG
>JBEPVV010000182.1:0-4622 GCA_041690795.1 Gemmatimonadota bacterium
GGTGATTGCCGTGAGGCATCGTGCGGCGACGCGCTCCGGAGGGTCCGGGGCGCGTCGTATTTCCGGGTTGCTCCTTCTGGCCCTCCTCCATGGGTGCGGCCCCGCCCCCGGGGAGGGAATCCAGGCGTTGACGGGCGCTACGGTCATCGACGTGGTGACCGGGCGGGTGATCAGCGATGGCGTGGTGCTGGTGCGCGACGGTCATGTGGACGCGGTCGGAACAGCGGACGAGGTCCCGGTTCCCCGCGGTTCCAACGTGACGGACCTGCGGGGACACTGGATCGTGCCCGGGCTGATCGACGCGCATACGCACCTGCAGCCGTGGGGGCTGGCGGTGGCGCTCCGCTCCGGCGTCACCGCAGTCCGCGACCTGCACCCGGGGTTTGTCCTGGCCGATACCCTCCGAGCCGTCGCGGTGCGCGGCCCGGCGCCCCATCTGTATGTCGCCGTGGCGATGCTGGACGCCGCACCCGACAGCGCGGTCGAGGCCCTCCCGCTGTCGTCGCCCGATTCGGCCGACGCCGCGGTATCGCTGCTGGCTGCGCATGGAGCGTCGTGGATCAACGTCTACGCGCGAATCACTCCCGCATTGCTCGAACCAATCGTCAACGCTGCGCGCACCAGGCAGGTGGCGGTCGCGGCGCATCTTGGCCTCACCGATGCGGTGACCGCCGGGAGGCTCGGCGTCGAGTCGATCGAGCAGCTGACGGGAATACCTGAAGCCGCCGGCGATTCGACCGCGCTCTTTGCAGCGCACGCGAAAGACTTCTATTCGGGGTGGACCGCGTTCGAGCGCAGCTGGACCATGCTCGACACGGCGGCGCTCTCGGTGATTGCCCGTGAACTCGCGGCGCAGCGCGTCGTGCTGGTTCCGACGCTGATCCTGCACGAGACGCTTTCGCGACTCGATGACTCGACGTTCGTTCGTGTCCGCGTGGCCGGCACGATCCCCGATTCGGCTCGCCGCAACTGGAACCTCGCGGCGTTGATTCGACGTGCCGGCTGGACCACCGACGATTTCGCCGCCTTTCGCGCCGCGCGGACAGCGCAGGATTTCATGCTGCGGACGTTCGTCGCCAGCGGCGGCCGGGTCGCCGCTGGAACGGACGCGTCGAACCCCCTGCTGACGCCGGGCCTGTCCCTCCACGCCGAACTCGAGCTCCTCGTGCACGCGGGACTCAGTCCGCTCAGCGCGCTGCGCTCAGCCACGTTCTGGGCAGCCGACATGCTGCGCGCGGACTCGCTGGGAAGACTGCGGCCGGGCGCCGTGGCCGACCTGGTCGTGCTCGACGCCGATCCGCTTGCCAGCATCGGCAACACCCGGCGCATCTCGCGCGTGATGCTGAATGGAAAGTGGCTCCCGCGCTGACACGCGGCACCACTACTTTCCTGCCGTGGGCACCTTTCGATGGACTCCCGAGCGGATGGAGCAGCTGGAGCACGCGGTGCAGCATCGCAAGCGGGTCACCCTGCGGCGGCGCGGCAACGAGTACGTTGTCGTCGCCTCGGCGCTCAGTCAGGTGCGTGGACGCGATGCGCTCGCTGGCTACCTCGCCATGACCGGCGACGAAATGGTGTTCCGTCTCGACGAGATTGATCACTTTCAGGTCATCGAGTCGTGACTGCCGCACCACGCACCGCCGTACTCCATCTTGATGAGAGCTGCCTTGGCAATGGGCGCCCGGGCGACAACCGCGGCGGTTCCGGGGGACTGGTCGAAGTGGCAACGAGCAATGGTGTCGAGCGGCGCGACTTCTTCATTCATTCGGCTGCCACCACCAACAATCGCATGGCACTCAGCGGTGCGATCGCGGCGCTGCAGCTGCTCGCGCAGAAAGGCAACCGCCTGCGTCTGCTGATCGTTTCCGACTCCGAGTACCTGGTCAAGGGCATTCGCGAATGGGCACCGGGGTGGCAGGCGCGCAACTGGACGCGCAAAGGTGGTGTGATCGAGAATCTCGAACTGTGGCGGGTGCTGATGCAGTCGGTGGTGAAGCACGACGCACAGTTCACCTGGGTGCGGGGCCACGCGGGGCATCCGAAGAACGAATACGCGAACGACCTCGCCGTGAAGGCGGCAACCGAGCAGACCACGTCGCCCGGGATCGTCGATTCAGGTTTCAGCGCATGGCTCGCCGAACGGCAGGCGAAGGGCAAGTTCGCCGGGTACGATGCCGATGCTTCCTTCCGGGCGATCGAAACGCGGATCGCAGCGGGCGAACGCTACGCACTGGCGGAGGAACGATGACGGACCTGGAACGATTCGCGGCCGCGCTGCTGATGCAATGGCGCGCCGATGGCGGCGAAGCGGGTGGACCGATGACAGTGGGCGCCGTCCTCGACCGCGTCCTCCCCTATCGCGTCGCGCGCCGCCATCTCGGCATCGACGTCAGCGAGGACTACGAGGCGCTGGTCATCCGCCTGGTGTCGGAGGAAGCGGGATTGTCGTCGACGTCCCCGGGTGATGCAGCTGAAATGGCGCGCGAAACGATGGCATCGAAACTGCCCGACCTCGATGTGCTGCAACTGCTGCGCGCGGCGACCATCACACTCACCGACGACGCGATTCGTCGCCTCCACGACGTGCTGCCAATGCCGGTGTCGAAGGAGGAAGCGCGGGGGGGGGCACCGGCCGAGTCAGCGGCGGACGAGGCTGCTGTGTCGCCGTCTGATGATGTGATCCCGCTGCACCCACCGCGGCATTCGGCCGCACCGCCAGCTGCCGTCACCGAGCCACCGCCGGCATTCCTCACCACCGTCTCGTTTACGCCTCCCGCACCGGAGCGCTGCTGGAGTTGTGCCGAGTCGATGCCGTCGGGTCGCGAGGTCAAGTTCTGCCCGTTTTGTGGCGCCGATCAGCGCGAACCCGCCTGTGCCGCATGCGGTGCACCGGTGGAACGCAGCTGGAAACACTGTCCCGATTGCGGCGCCAGGATCGCGGACGCTTGAACGCGCGTCGCCCTTAGATTTCGCGCATGGAACCGAAGCTCCCGTCTCGCATCGATCGCGCAGCCTTCGACCGCGTGTTGCAACGCGCAGCCGAGCTGCAGGCGGCGTCGAAGGACATCGGCGACGGACTGAGCGAAGACGAAGTGATGGCGCTGGGCGCCGAAGTGGGAATTCCGGCACAGCACCTCAGGCAGGCGCTGATCGAACAGCGTATTCAGCCAGCGGCGCTGGCGCCCTCCCTGCTCGACCGCTGGATCGGCAGCGCCGAGGTGGCGTCGGACCGGGTGGTGCAGGGCACCCAGGAATCGATCGGCGGCGCGATCACGCGGTGGCTCAATCAACAGGAAAATTTCGTGGTCCAGCGTTCGGCCTCTGGGCGACTGACGTTCGAGCCGATGGATGCGCTCGCGGGCACGATGCGTCGTGTGGGGGCTCTCTTCGATGCGTCACGTCCCAAACCCTATCTCGGCCGGGTCGAGCTGGTGGCGGCATCGATTACGCCGCTGGAGACCGGTTACTGTCATGTCTCCCTGATCGCGACGCTCACGCGCCGACGTCGTGTCAACGTTGGCGGGGCGCTTGCACTGACCGGTATCGCCGCGGTCGGCGGTGGAGTGATGGTGGTGGCGGCTGCTCCAATCTTCCTCTTCGCACTCTTGTCGCCGGTGCTGGGTGCAAGCTGGGTGGTGGCGCATGCGTATCAATCGGTCATGTCGCGCGTGACGGTCGGGCTCGAGCGCCTGCTCGACGACCTCGAACGCAATCCGGTGCTCTCCGCGCCACAACCGCGCTCGCTGACATCCGGCGGCATTGCCCGCGGCGTTGGACAAGTCGTTCGCGGGATCACGCAGGAAGTTCGCAAGGCGCTGGACGAGTGAGACCAAGACCTCTCGCTATGAGTCTGGTGATCGCATGCGCCGCTGGGCTCGGGTGTTTTCCCAGCACCACACGTCCACCCTTCCTGCCCCAGCCGATGTCGCCGACAGCCGAGCTGCAGCTGGCCATTCCGCAAGCAACGCGCGCCGTGGCGCTGGCACTCGACGCCGACTCCATTCCTGTTCGCCGCACGGAGGCCGCCGACGGCTGGCTTGAGAGCGAATGGTTCGATGCAGGCACGCTGCGACCGACGAAGCATCGTCGCCTCGGGCCTGGCGTCGTGAAGGTGCGCGCATGGATCGACCCGTCGCGTCCCAACTACAGTACGGTCACGATCGAAACGGTCTTTCGCCCGCTTGCCGATCCGTCGCGTAGCGATCGCGAGCTGGAGCAGCAGGTTGCTGCGGGGCATCGCGTGGCCGGCAAGGTGCAGCTCGCGCTGGCGAGCCTGACCAAGCTTTACGGCGAGCCGGTGGACACGACCAAGCCCGCGAAGGCGGACTCCACCAAACGCGGGCCTCTCAAGAAACGCCCCTGACACCGCGGCGCCGTGCTACGGCACGAACGCCTGCAGGTATTTCTCCAGCGTGACCAGGTCAAGCACGGCATCCTTGCACGGACCCGCCGGCAGCGTCATGGTGAGCCCGAGTACGGGCACCTTGTCCGCCACGTCGTGGAGACCGCTCACCATGTCGCGTTCACAGGCCACGGCGACCACCGCGCGGGGGCGGCGTTCGCGGATCACGCGACGCGCCAGCTGGCCTCGCGTCGCGACAAACACCGGGACGCCGTATTTC
>JBEPVV010000183.1:0-4606 GCA_041690795.1 Gemmatimonadota bacterium
GTGGCAGCCGGCCTCCACCGCCAGCTTTGCCATCGTGCCGTTGAAGTAGTACGGCAGCGCGCTCATCACGGCCGCGTGACCCGACATCTGGTTGCGAACGGCGGTATGATCTGTCACGTCGAGAGTGACTGCTCGCAACCGCGGGTCGTTCAACGCCGACAGGAAGCGCGCCATCCGCTCTGGCTGGATATCGGCCAGCGTGACTTCGGTGACTTCTGGATCGTGGAGGAGATCGAAGGCGCAGGCAGAGCCCTGCAGGCCAGCGCCGAGTACCAGCATCTTCATGACAGATCCTTGTGAGGCGATGAAAACACGGGACCAAGGTAACCGAAGGCAATGACCATGAGCCATGATGAGTGACGTCGAGCTGACCACCCGCGATCGCCTGCTCGAGGCGGCGCGCGCCCTGTTTACCACCACCGGTTACCACGCCACCACCACACCGATTCTGGCCAAGCGGGCCGGGGTCGCCGAGGGCACGATCTACCGGCATTTCACCAGCAAGCAGGCGTTGCTCAACGCGTCGTACCAGGAGATACAACGCTGGGGATCCGTCACGGTTCGTGAGGCCACCACCCTGCCAGGAAAGACCGTCGGCGAACGTCTCAACCTGCTGGGGCGCAAGTGGTTGGATGAAGCTGAGCGAGACCCGTCGCGGGCCCGCCTGCTCCTGGTCTGGCGAGCGATTCCTGAGCTGGATGAGACATCGCGCGCGGCGGCGGCCGAGCTTCGTCAGGGTCTTGAACACTTGGTCGCCCGTGGAAAGCAGGAAGGAAGCGTCCGGGCCGGCGTGGTGGAACTATGGACTGCCGTCTGGCTCACGCTGATCGCGTTCGCAGCCGAGCGGGTGGCCAGTCGCGAATGGACCGCGGGCCATCCGCATGCGCTGGCGACGCTCGATGCCGCCTGGGAAGCGATTGCCTGGCGTCCGATCGCCGTGGGCGGCCCGGCTTCTCCAACGCCAGGGTGACGTGAGCGGCGCCGTCGATCCATCCCAGACCTTCCTTACCACGTTCGCCCTGGTGTTGTGCACCGCGGCGGTCACCACCGTGGTCTTCCACCGTCTCAAGCAGCCGGTGATTCTCGGCTACCTGCTCGCCGGATTCCTGGTCGGTCCGCACGTACTGACCGGGCTGACCGCCGACCACCAGACGACGGAGACGCTGGCAGAGATCGGCGTCGTGCTCCTGGTTTTTGCGATCGGCCTGGAATTCTCAATCCGCCGCTTGCTGCGTGTGGGCGGCAGCGTCGCGATCACGGCGGTGATCGACGTATCGCTGATGGCATGGCTGGGCGTGGGCGTAGCGCGACTACTGGGGTGGACGCCGCTGGAAGCGCTCTTCACCGGCGCGATGCTCACGGCGTCGAGCACGACGATCATCGCCAAGACCTTCGCGGCACGGGGTGTCGAGCGACGGCTGCGGGACCAGGTCATGGGCGTGCTGATCGTGGAAGACCTGGTGGCGGTGCTGTTGCTGGCCGGACTCGGCACGCTCGCCGCACGCGACGCGACAGCGCCATCGATCGTGGTGACGATGCTGCGACTGGTCACGCTGCTGTTCGTCTGGGTGACCATCGGACTGGTGGCGGTGCCACGGTTGATTCGCCGGCTGGTGAAGACGGTTCGCGACGAGACCATCGTCATCACGTCGATCGGACTCTGCTTCGCGTTTGCGCTGCTGGCTCGATCCCTCGGCTACTCCGTCGCGCTCGGCGGATTCATCGCCGGCTCGCTGATCGCCGAATCAGGCAAGAGCGAACGGGTGTCAGAACTGGTGCGACCGGTGCGCGACGTGTTCGGTGCCGTGTTCTTCGTCGCAGTGGGGATGCTGATCGAGCCACGACTGATTGTCGAGCATTGGGTCGCCGTTGCGGTGCTTACGCTGGTGGTGATCATCGGCAAGGCCGGTAGCGTGGGGCTGGGAGCGTTCCTGGCGGGGCAGGGAACTCGGAACGCGGTTCGCACCGGCCTCAGCATGGCGCAGATCGGCGAGTTCTCCTTCATCATCATTTCGCTCGGTGTGGCCACGGGTTCGGTGCGGCAGTTTCTCTTTCCCGTCGCCGTCGCCGTCTCGGCGATCACGACGCTGACGACGCCGTGGTTGATCGGCGCATCGGGTCGGGTGAGCGCATGGGTTGATCGCACGCTGCCCGGTCCGCTGCAGACGTACGCGACACTGTACGCGAGCTGGCTCGATCAGCTCCGGACGGCCCCGCCAAAGCGCAGTCGCGGAACCCTGCTGCGTGGCCTGCTGCAATGGCCCGTGCTGGATGCGGTGCTGACGGCGGCGGTGGTCATCACGGCGTTCCTGATCTATCCGCCGCTCGCTCGCGGCATTGCGCCGCGCGTCAACCCGCAAGTGACAGCGATCGGGCTGGCGGTGATCGCGCTGGCCGGGGCAACACCGTTCGGGCTTGGCCTGGTGCGGACCGCTCGCGCGATCGCGATGGTGCTGGCGCGTTCGGCGCTGCCGAGCACCGGTGCGGTGGACCGCGCGGCGGCGCCGCGCCGCGCGCTGGTGGTCACGCTCGAGATCGTGATTCTACTGCTCACTGCGCTGCCGGTGCTGGCGATCACCGAACCGTTTCTGCCACCCTTTCGTGGCGCGCTGATCCTGGCCGCGATTCTCGCCGTCTTTGCCGGCGTCGCGTGGCGGAGTGCGCAGAACCTGGAGGGGCATGTTCGCGCGGGGGCGACGTTACTGCTCGACGCGGTGCGTTCGACGCTACCGCCCGAGGGAGCGACGGTCGAGATGCCGATTCCGCTGGCCGACGGCACCTTCGCGACGGGGTGGACGCAGGAGATGGCAGCGGTCGATCGGTTCACTACGGCGACGCACATGCTGCCGGGCCTCGGCGTGCCGACACCGTTCCGCCTCGAAGCGCATCATGCGGCCGTGGGAAGTTCGCTGGCGGAGCTGGAGCTGCGCGGACGCACGGGCGCAACGGTGCTGGGGTTGACGCGGGCGGGAGTGGGGATCACCGCGCCAGGCAAGGATGAGCGGCTTCAGGCCGGTGATACGCTGGTGCTGGTGGGGACACGCGATGCGGTGGGCGAGGCGATGCGGGTAATGATGGGATGATGGCTGCGGGCCGGGCGGGGGCAATACCGGGGCAGCTTTGCACCGGGATGTATGCTTCATGGAGGGATTGCGGCGCCTTCGCCCGGCCTCACGGTAGAAGTCGATGGTTGCAAGACCGCGCCAACGGAAAGGAAGTGTTCGCGTGACTTGTGGAAGCATATGGCGTGGACTGTGAGGTGGCGCTCGGCGCGACTGACGCGAGTGACACAATGAAGGCTGCGGATATCGGCGACGCGCATGGTCGAGCACCATGAGCCACTCGTTACAGCGGGGTTTTGCGAACCGCGTTCGCGCGTGGGCCGACCGCGTCGGTGGCGGGTCGATCCCGGTCGAGTATGTCGTGAGGGGATTCGCGGTGGACATCGTCAACTCGCGTTCCGATATCAGCACCGCCGAAGTGATGGAGCGACTCGATGAAGCGCTTGGCCTGATCGAGCATCACACGCCGCACTATTTCCGGCACATGCGACACGACTTCGCCCGGATACTTGTGCGCCGCTACCCCTGCCGCGGTGCGTTCTACCCCGATCAGCGAACCTGTCTCGTTGAGCTCACGTTCACGGTCAATCCGGAGTTCACCACGGCGCAGGTTGCGTCGACGATCCTGCACGAGGGGATGCACGCGCGACTGCACGCGCTCAACCTCACGACCGATGACCGGGCCCGCGAAGAGCGGTTCTGTCGCCGGGCGGAAGTCGAGTTCGGGAAGATGGTGCCAAACGGTGATGCGGTGATTGCACGGGCGACGGAGTCGCTGACTGGAAGCGATGAAGAGGTTGCGCCGGTGATTGACTGGCGAGTCGCGGCCGAGCGCATCGCCGAGGTGGATCGGAAGATCGCTGACTGATGCACGTTGCTGCGCGCCGCTCGCGCAGCAGCCATCAGCCGCACCTCCTACGCCAACTCCCCCACCGCGGCTTCCACAGCATCGCGAAGGCTGCGCGACACGATCAAATCACGCACGGCGGCGAGATCGCCGGTCATCACGCGATCGGCGTCGAGCGGGGGCACGACACTGCGAATGAGCTTCGCCGCTGCGGCAACGCCCGGTCCCGGCGTCAGCGGAAGGTGGAACTCCAGTGCCTGGGTGGCGCTGAGTACTTCGATGGCGATCACCCAGCGCGCGTTCTCGAGAATCATGGCGCACTGCCGCGCGCTGGTAGCGCCCATCGACACGTGATCTTCCTGGTTGGCGCTGGTCGGGATCGAGTCGACACTGGCGGGATGCGCGAGCACCTTGTTTTCGCTCACCAGGGAGGCGGCGGTGTACTGCGAGATCATCAGTCCGGAATGCAGCCCGCCCTGGTGCGCCAGAAACGCCGGCAATCCGGATACCGCAGGGTCCATCATGTGCTCGATGCGTCGTTCCGAGATGTTGGCGAGCTCGGCGATAGCGATCTTGGCATAGTCCATGACCAAGGCGATCGGCTGGCCGTGGAAGTTGCCGGCGGAGATGACAAGCTCATCATCGGCGAACACGAGCGGGTTGTCGGTGACCGCGTTGATTTCGCGGGTGAGTACCT
>JBEPVV010000184.1:0-4576 GCA_041690795.1 Gemmatimonadota bacterium
ATAAGAGACAGGCTCAAGCCCGCGCAGCGGCGTGTGCGGATCGCCCCACGGCGCCTGGTGGAATCCGATCTCGTGCGACTTCCCCCACATCTCGATGTAGCCAAAGCGCCAGGGACTGCCGGTCTGCTGCGAGTTGATGTAGAACAGCACGGCGATCGGGAGCAGCACTCCGACACCACTCGCAAGCAGTGCGACGATGTGCCGCGAGCCGCCGCGTGCCCGCCAGAGGAGCCAGCATCCGGCCGGGAGCGCGAAGGCCGCAGCATCGGTCGGGCGAATGGTGGCGGCGAGGCCGAAGGCCAATCCCATCATCAGCGCCGCG
Organism: Gemmatimonadota bacterium; assembly: GCA_041690795.1. Classification (GTDB taxonomy): domain Bacteria; phylum Gemmatimonadota; class Gemmatimonadetes; order Gemmatimonadales; family GWC2-71-9; genus Palsa-1233. Next base: position 323 of record JBEPVV010000184.1, read on the forward strand.
CGCGGTCGTGCGTCGTCGTTCTCGGTGGTAATCGCGAGCGCCAGCCCCGCACCGATGAGCCACATCGTCGTGGTGACGTGGTTCATCATCGAGCCGCCGAGAAAGACGGTGAAGGGTGCGAAGCCGTAGAGCAGCAGTGCCGCCAGCGCCACGCCGTCGCGCGCTTCGATGCGGCGGAGGAGTCGCGCCAGCAGCCAGGCACCGATAGCGGTTGCCATTGGACCGACCAGCCACTCGGCATGGAGCAGCGTGCCGATGGCGAGCATGGCTGGGCCACCGGCAGGAAACTGCCCGTACACCTTGCCGTTCCAGTCGAGCAGGTGCATCGCGCTGGTGAACTCGGTGAAGCGCGGCGCGGGTAGCCAGAGTCGCCCCGACGCGAAGATCCGCGCCTGGTAGAGCGAGATGATCTCGTCGATCAGCAGCGGCTTCCCGGAGAGCACCGTGCGCGACACGACGGCACAGAGCGCGAGAACGGCGGCGGCGATGCCGGCATCGGCCCGGCGGCCGCCACGACGCCATCGAACGGCGACCGATTGCCAGAGACCCTCGCGCCAGAGCTGTGGCTGGCTCCGAAGCACCACGATCGCCAGCATGCCGATGAGCGCCGAGATCATGCCGCCCCATCCCCAGCGGCCGATGTACTCGGGATACCACGGCGCCGAATGACCGCCAGGAATCCAGTTTGCAATCGGCAGGAAGCCGAACATGAGGAGAACGAGCGCTGCGAGTTGCGTCATGCCGGGATTTGCGGAGGCACGGATCCTCGTTCCGCTGAAGACTCAAGTGCCGCGACCCCGAAAGGCCGGCACGGATCTCGACCAAAGGTATCGGGAAGGAAGACCGGATGCGGATCAGGATGCATGAGGCTCACCACGCTGTCGCTGCGAACGCGCAACGGCACGTGCAATAGTTCGGCACTGCGAAGCGCGGCCCAGACCAACTGCCATGGCACGGCGACGAAGGTCACGCGACGCCGCAATGCGGTCGCGATCGCAGCGATCACGTCGCGCAAGCGCCACGGCGTCGAGTGCGCGACCGTAAAGAGGGCGGCTGGAATCGTGTGATCGGCGACGATCCGTTCGACCACGGCGGCAAGGTCGGCGCTGTGTACGAGATACTGTGGTTGCGAGCCGTCGCCGACCAGCGGGACGACGCGGCCACTGCGCACCTGGCGCATCAGCGTACCGAACATGCCCCCTGCCTCGGCGTCGAAGACGAGCCCGGGGCGCACGGTTGCTGCCCCGGCATCGGTGGCGACCTGTTCGGCGGCCAGCTTGGCCCGACCGTAACGCGAACGGCAGCCGGGAAAAGCGCTGATCGACGAGATGAAGACGATCCGTGACACGCCGGCCGCGCGCGCGGCGTCGAAGAGGCGCCGGGTCCCTTCGACGTTGACCAGGCCCATGGCAGCATCGGTGCGCGGCGTGAAGTCCCAGGCGCAATGCACCAGCGCCGTCACGCCATCGAACGCTGCCGGCGACACCGGCTCGCCGAGCGTGAAGCTGACGGCGCGGGGACCCGCCGCGGGGCGCCTGACAAGCTCGAGCACGTCCCATCCCGAGCCAACGAAATGATCGCGCAGTCGGCTGCCGACATAGCCGCTGCTGCCGGTGATGGCGCAAAGTGGTCGCGACGCGGAATCGCTCATGACAACTCCGCGCTGTTCGACGCAATGCGATGCGCATTGGCCATCACCGTGAGCGTGATCGTGGTCGCCGGGATGTCGGGAAGCACTGACGCGTCGACCACGTGCACGCGCTGCCAGGGGTCCGGGCGCCCGAGGGTATCGCTGGTGTCACTGGCGCGCTGGCGCTGCATCGGCAGGCTTCCGCCCGAGTGAAAGCCGCGCCCCGGCTGGGCAAACTGCAGCAACGGCGGGATGACAAATCCGCCGAGCGCGCGGTTGCGGCGCAGCAGTTCGCGCACGACGCGCCCGACGGTGGCGCGCGTGCGTGCGTTGATCTTCGCGGTCAGCGTCAGCCGGTCGCCGCTGCGCGACGTGGTGTCACGCTGGAGCGTCATCTCGATCGCTGACGACTCGTCGGAGTGGAGGTACCCCTGCACCACCATCAACCGGTCCTCGAGATGGCGCGACCACCGGCCCAGTGGACCGAGCGACTGGCGAGCGGCGTCGCCAACGACTTCGCTGTAGCCATAGACCTGCAGATGCACCGAACGTGGGCCAAGGCGCGCATGCTTCAGTTCGATGAACGCCTGGCTCAACGTGTACAGCGCTTCGGCGCGGACATCGGGCGTCGCTCGGCCGAGCAGCAGCGGAACCAGGAAGTACTGGCTGTCACGCAGCGTGAGCGGTCGACCGAAGGCCTGCTGTGAGCGCAGCACGATCTGCGCAGTCGGGATCACACCGCCGGCGAGGTACACGCGACTGACATCGACGGTCAATGGCGTGTCGTTGTCCTGCTGTACCGCACGAACGACGACCGACGCGCCGTGCTCCTCGACCTGGCGCACGATGGTGTTGCCCCGGTAGCTGAAGCGCGGGTTCTCCAGCATCCGGCGCACCGTATCGGCGCTGTTGTAGATGCATCCCCACGGACAACCATGCATGCAGAGTCCGCAATATTGGCAGCCGGGTCCACGAGCACTGTCGCGGGCGCGAACCGCCAGTCGCGCGTGCCCGACCGTCCAGCCCTGAGCGCGAAGTGCCGGCGCATGTTCCTGCAGCCGATTCAGCAGTGCTGACCCCTGACGACTGGTCGCGAGCGTTTCCGGCGCATCGCTGTGCAGCGGAAAGAGCGACTCAAGGTCGTCGTGACGGGCGGCAAGACCGGTCAGCGCGATTGCCGCGCGATAGTGGTCGGCGAGATCGGCGGCGTTCACCGGCCACCTCGCAATCTCGTCGTCTCTGCATGGCAGCATCGCCGCGCCCCACACATTGCTGAGCCCGCCCAGCGCGAGTGAGGGCTGGGTGGCAACGCCATCGGCACTCCACGGAATCGTGCTTGTGGTGTTGCGATAGGGAAAATCCGAACCCCAGCTGAGTTTGAGCGGTATTCCGGTGGCGTCAGCCGGGAGCGCACCCTTGAGCGTCGCGAGTTGAGCGCGGCTCCAGTCGGCAGGCGGCGTAACCGCGAGTGCCCTGACCATCGCAGAACGCTGGGCGTCGAGTGCGAGACCGGTATCGAGCATGAGCACGGTCACGCCCTGATCCAGCAGCGCCGACGCACAAGCGACACCGGCCGGGCCCGAGCCCACGACGCAGTGCGTCACCCCTTCACTCACGCGCGATCATGCGCGCCACATCACTCATTGACGCCGCAGGCCAAGGATCGAGAGGAAGAAGCTGGAGAAGATCCCCTGCACGCCGACGATCATCAACAGCACGCCCGGAATGACGCGCCGCAGCGTGTGCTCGGGATCGAGCGGCCCGAAGCCGGTCGCGCGCCATTCGCCGACGCTCGCAATCGACAATGCCAGTCCGGCCAGCAACGACAGCACGCTGAGTACCAGCCCCGATTCGAGCGTGAAATAGTTGTAGAGCCGCTCCAGACCGCGGTCGGGCGGGAGCAAGCCCTCGGTGGTGGCGAAGATCCGCGCGAACAGCCAGAAGAGGACGATCTGCAGCCCGACAATGATGGCGGCACTGGCGAAGAGCAGCGTATTGATGTCGAGGCGTGCGTTGCCCACCATGCGCGGTCCGGGAAGAAGCCAGACACCGACGGCCGTTCCGGCCAGCACCAGCAGCGTTCCGGGAAGCAGGAAGAGATAGCGCGGGCTGTAGAGCAGGAGAAAGCGCAGGTGCCGCCAGCCATCGCGCCAGCTGCGAAGATGCGGCGGCCTCGAACGACCGTCGGGTGAGAGCGTCGTCGGCACTTCGGTGATTCGGAGTGAACGCAGCGTCGCCTTCACGACCATTTCGGTGGCGAACTCCATCCCGGTGGAACGCAGGTTGAGCGCAAGGATGGCGTCGCGCCGGAAGCCGCGCAGGCCGCAGTGAAAATCGCCGCAGGAGCTCCGAAAGAAGATCCGCCCGATGGTCGTCAACACCGGGTTACCCAGATATCGATGCAACGGCGGCATCGCGCCGGGCATGATCCCGCCCAGGAAGCGGTTGCCCATGACCAGGTCGTACCCGGCGCGGAGTTGCTCGACGAACGGCGCGATCCGCGAAAAATCGTAGCTGTCGTCGGCGTCGCCCATGATCACGAAGCGGCCGCGCGCGGCGAGGATGCCTCCCTGGAGCGCCGACCCGTAGCCCTTCACCGGCACATCGACCACACGGGCGCCAAG
>JBEPVV010000185.1:0-4562 GCA_041690795.1 Gemmatimonadota bacterium
GCGCATCACCAGCTCGCGCAGCGGCTGGGGAACATCGGCCCGTGCTTCGCCCACGTTGCGCGGTGCCTCGCCCATGTGCGCGGCGAGCATCCGCTGCGCCGTGCGACCGGCGAATGGTGACTGCCCGGCGAGGAGTTCGTACGCCATGCAGCCGAGGGCGTAGATGTCGGCGCGGAAGTCGACATCAGGATCGCCGGCGGCCTGCTCCGGCGCCATGTAGGCTGGCGTGCCGATCGAGGTGCCGATCTGCGTGAGCGTTGCGTTGTTCGAGTCGGTGCGCGCGTCGCTGATCGCCTTGGCAATGCCAAAGTCGGTGACGACCGCGGTGCCGGCGGAGAGGAGGACGTTGTCGGGCTTGATGTCGCGATGGACGATGCCGCGACTGTGCGCGTAGGCGAGGGCACGCGCCACGTCGCGCAGCACGCCGACGGTCTCGGTGATCGTCAGGGGTCCGCGCGCGAGGCGGGCGCGCAGCGATTCGCCTTCGACGAAGGGCATCGTGAACCACGGCAGCCCAGCGGTGTCGCCGGTCGAGAGCACCGGGACGATGTTGGCCTGCTGCAGCGAGGCCGCCATCTGGATCTCGCGCTCGAAGCGCTCGACCGAGATCCCCTGCGCCAGCTCGGGTGAAAGGACCTTGATCACCACGCGGCGCTTGAGTCGCTGTTCTTCGGCGACGAAGACGCGCGACATCCCACCGCCGCCGAGCTCCTGCTCGAGGACGTACGCATCGCCGAGGGTCTGCTGCAGCTGGTCGCGCAGGCTGGTTGTGGTCACCGGACCGACATTGGTGGCGTCATGGGCACAATATCGCCTTTTCGGGTGAGGTTGTCAGTGGTTCAGCGATCGTCGCTAAAGCGACGGCTCGGCTGGTGTCGCTGAAGCGACGGGTGCCGGGTCGAACGGTGGCTCGGCGCATTCGCGGCTGCACCAACGCGCCGGTCGCTTCAGCGACACCAGCCGAGCCGCGGCTCTCAGCCGCGAGCTCGACCGGGTAACGGTCGGCGAGGGCGGCGGCGACCCGCGCGAGGGCGTCGGTCAATGCGGCATCGTCGCGGGAGTGCTCCTCGCTGAAGCGACGGGTGCCGGGTCGAACGGTGGCTCGGCGCATTCGCGGCTGGACCAACGCGCCGGTCGCTTCAGCGACACCAGCCGAGCCGCGGCTCTCAGCCGCGAGCTCGACCGGGTAACGGTCGGCGAGGGTCACGTTCAACGGGGGGTCGTTGCTGGGGCGATTGTCGCTGAAACGGTCGTCGCGGAATCGCTCGTCGCTGAAGCGACGGCTCGGCTGATGTCGCTAAAGCGACGGGTGCGGCGGCGAAAGGAGCCTCGGCGGGCCGGGCGAGCCGCGATTGTCCGTGGATGTATCACCGACTCCTCGTGCATTTGGTGTGGGCCACCAGAGACCGCCAGCCCACCATCGATCATACCCGTGCAACCCATCTCTGGCAGCATCTTCCGATCGTTGCCCGGCAGGAACGCGCCCGCATTCTGGAACTCGGCATTGTCGCGACCCACCTGCACATCGTGCTTCGCCTGCATCCCACGACACAACTCCCGAGGCTACTGCAGCGCATGAAGGGCGGGACCGCACACGCCATCAATTGCGGCGCTCCCTCGGGCCCGCGACAGTTGAAATGGGCGAAGGGATACAGTGTGACCTCGATCAGCCCGGGAGATCTCGACCGGGCCGCTGCGTACGTTCGCAATCAGCATACCCACCACCCCAGCGACGCCGTCCCCGGCTGGACCAACGCTCCGGTCGCTTGAGCGACATCGGCCGAGCCGCGGCTCTCAGCCGCGAGCACGATCGGCATCAGTCCGCGCTCGTCGCTAAAGCGACGGCTCGGCTGGTGTCGCTCAAGCGACAGTTGCGGCGTCGAACGGCCGGGCGCACCGCCGAGCCGCGGCTCTCAGCCGCGAGCACGATCGGCATCAGTCCGCGCTCGTCGCTAAAGCGACGGCTCGGCTGGTGTCGCTCAAGCGACAGTTGCGGCGTCGAACGGCCGGGCGCACCGCCGAGCCGCGGCTGTCAGCCGCGAGGACCCCGAGATTGTGATTGCTCACGGCTTCAGTTTCGCCCTGAGGTCGGCGAACCAGTTGTCGACCAGCACCAGCCGGGGCTGAGGGGCAACCGTGCCTCCTGTCGGTCCCAGGAAGACGAAGCGGCCGTTGCGATCGATGGTGAACGCCTCGTGGAATCCCACATAGGAAAACGCCGTGGCATCGAAAAGCGGCGTCAGGTGCGTGACGGAGAATGTGCTCTCAGTGCCCAGCTCTGCTGCGATCAGCCGATTGCCGGCATCGAGGAAATACAGACGCTTGCCATCTGGCGCCCAGATGGGCGTGCCTCCGCCGCCGTTCGACACCTGCCAATGACCACTGTTGACGTCGGGAAAGGGGCGCACATCGACTTCGTCGACTCCGGTTTCGTTGGATACATAGGCCACCCAGCGGCCGTCGGGTGACATCGCGGGCTGCATCTCCGTCGCGTTGCTCGTCGCGACGGGTAGCGTGGAGTCTCCTGTCACCGAGACGGCGAGTATGTCGCCGTTGCCGCGGGCGCCGTCGTCGGTGCGTACCAGCAGCCAGCGGCCGTTTCGCGACCAGGCGACTTCCTGAACGGCGCGGTCGAGATGCACGGCGCGACGTTCGCCGCCGCCGCCGTCGGCCGCGCGAATCCAGATGTCGCCGCCGTTGACGGTGTCTCGCACGAAGGCGATTTCGCGACCATCAGGCGACCAGGCCGGCCGGCGATCGCGCCCGCTGAACGTCAAACGCGTGAACGGTCCGTTGTCGAGCTGCTTGGTCCAGATGTCGAGCCCGGACCCCGGCGTGGTGACGCCGACCGCGACGCGCCGACCATCGGGTGACAGATCGAACGAGTTGAACTCCCCCTCCCATGCCGCGTCGAATGTCCGGGGAACGCCATCCTGCGTGGCCCATTGCAGCGACAGGATCGCGCCCGTGGCGGTGCCGAGACCATAGATCAAGGTTCCGGATTTCGACCAGGCGAGTTGGGGGACGAAGAGCGTCTGGGAGACACCCTGGAGGATCGGGATCGCCGTGCCCGTGATCGCCATCTTGCCGGGGTCGAAGGGCGCGACCATCGCGACACCGTCACGGCGGACGTAGAGGAGCTCGCCCGATGGGAGGTACCAGCCGGTCGCAACATCATGCACCAGCAACGGGTGGCGACCCGTTGCAAAGTCGAGGGCGTGAAGCTCCCTGGTGACGCAGTTGGACGCGCAGATTCCGAAGACCACGCCCCGCGAATGCGGCAGCGGAGTCGGCTCCAGCGGTGCCGCACCGTGGAAGGTCGAATCGGCGAGCGCCACGGTCGACGGACCGCCGCCGGCGGATACTCGCCGCAGACCGAGGAGAGCAACGTCGGTGTAGATGATGGTGTTGTCTTCCAGCCAGACGACACCGAAACCGCCGCCGGCCGAGTCCGAGAGGGTGATGCTGACACCGCCGTCGGCCCGCACCTTTCGCAGCTGGGTCTGCGCCACGTAGGCAATCCACTGCCCGTCTGGCGAGAACGTCGCTGAACTTGCCCGTTCCGTACCCTGCAGCGGCACCGCCTCGAGTGCATCGCGCCGCTTGACCCAGATCCGGAAGAGTGTGTCGCCGATGACGGCGAGCTTCGAACCGTCTGGTGAAAGCGCGAGGGGCTCGCCGACGCGCAGGGCTGTCTGCATGTGCACGCTGTCGCCGAGCACGATGTACTGCCGGGCGATCGGCTGCTGGGGCCCGCTTCCGCTGCGCAGCCATCCCCACGCACCCAGCGCGAGCGCGACGAGTGCCGCCGCGCAGGCCAACTGAAAGCGCTTGCGCCACGGGACGATCGCGTAGTGATGCAGCAACGTGCCAGTCCGCGCCCGCGACGGTGCTCCGGATCCCTGTCCTGACAGCGCCTCGGCAAAGTGTGCCGCCGTGTCGAACCGGTCGGCCGGCAGCTTCTGCAGCGCCATGTGCACCGCGTCGGCGACGTTGTGTGGCACGGTGCGCCGAAGCGTCAGGATGTCGGCCGGGTCGGCGGTCATCACCTTCGCCACGATCGCCTGCGCGGTGGGGCCGCTGAACGGCGGTTCACCGGTCAGCATTTCGTAGGTCACGCAACCAAGCGCGTAGACGTCGCTCCGCGCATCGAGTTCGCGTTCGCCCATCGCCTGCTCGGGACTCATGTACTGCGGCGTCCCGAGCGACATGCCGGTTTCGGTCATCCGCGTGCCGGCCTTGCTGGCCGCGATGGCGATGCCAAAATCGGCAACGAGCGCGGAGCCATCGTGGAGCATGATGTTTTCGGGCTTGATGTCGCGATGGATCACGCCGTGACGGTGGGCGTAGTCGAGCGCGCTCGCCACTTCACTCGCAATGCGTACGGCATCGTGAATCGGCAGTTGCTTCTCGCGGGTGAGTCGATCGCGCAGTGAGATCCCTTCGACGTACGGCATGACGTAGAAGAGGAACGAATCGGCTTCGCCCGAATCGAAGAGCGGCAGGATGTGCGGGTGCTGCAGGTTCGCGGTGGTCCGGATCTCGACCAGGAAGCGCTCGGC
>JBEPVV010000186.1:0-4545 GCA_041690795.1 Gemmatimonadota bacterium
GGACTCTTTGCCACCGCGCGCGGGGGAACCTTCTTCCTCGACGAAGTCGGCGAGATGCCGCCGTCGCTGCAGGTGAAGTTGCTGCGCGTGCTGCAGCAGCGCGAGGTGATCCCCGTGGGTGCCACCGAAGCGCTCCCGGTCGACGTGCGCATCATCGCCGCCACCAATCGCGAACTCGAAGAGGAGGTGCGGCGCGGCAACTTCCGCTCCGATCTCTACTATCGCCTCAACGTGCTGGCGATGGACCTCCCGCCACTGCGCGATCGGCGCGACGACCTGCTGCTGCTGATCGATCGCTTCCTGCAGGATCTTGCCAGCGACCGCGACATGGAAGTGAAGGCGCTCACCGCCGAAGCGCTCGATGCGGTGATGGTCTATGAGTGGCCGGGCAACGTGCGCGAACTGCAGAATGCGCTCGAACACGCGACGGTGCTCACCAAGGGAAGCCTGATCGAGCCGCAGCATCTTCCCGAGCGGATCACCCGGCAGAAGAAGGAGCCGCTGGTCGCGGACCGGGCGCAGCCCAACCCCACGCTCGACCTGATCGAACGATCGTACATCATGTTCGTGCTCCAGGCCGAGGGCGGCAACAAGACCCGCGCCGCCGAGGCGCTGGGGATCGATCCGAGCACGCTCTATCGCAAGCTGTCGCGCTACGAAGAGGTCGAGGTCAAGTAGGTGGCGCAGCTCGCCGCGCTCGTCCTGTTGGTGTTCGGCTTCCTGCCCGTCGCCAACTGGGTGCACGGCGGAGAGGGCGCTCCGTGGTACCTGAGCCGGGTGGGCGAATGGTGCAGCGGAGGCGGGATCGCGTTGGGTGTGGGCATCATCGCGGTGATCGCCTTTCGCGGGCGGCCAACGCTCTGGCGACCCGGCGGATGGGCCGCGATCGCGGCGCGCTGGCGCCGCAATGATCGCCGCGCCGATGGCGGAATTGGTGTTGCGGTCTTCGCCGTCTGCGCGCTGGTATCGAAGCTGGTGCTCTCCGCCCGGCCGCTGCTGATCGACGAGATCATCTCGATCTACCAGGCCCGCATCTTCGCCTCCGGCCGGCTCTGGCTCCCGGCTCCGCGCTTCACCGAGTTCACGTCATCGATGCATCTGCTCGACTGGAACGGAAAGGTGTACGGCCAGTTCCCCGCCGGCGGCCCGGCAATGCTCGCCATCGGGTCGCTGCTGCACGCCGAGTGGCTGATTGGTCCCGCGGCAACGGGGATCGGCGCCTATCTCTTCGCGCGCATCCTGCGCCAGCTGGAACTTCGCGACGGCACCGCGCTCGCCGCGCTGCTGCTCTATGCCTTCGCACCGTTCACGCTCTTCCTCGGTGGTTCGATGATGAACCACGTGACGACGACCACCTGGCTGCTCGCCGCGGCACTTGGGCTTGTGATCGCCACGGGCAGCGAACGCGCCCATGCGCGAGCGGCACTGGGGATGGGCCTCGCCTTCGGTATCGCGGCGACAATTCGGCCCACCGATGCCGCCGCCTTTGCCTTGCCCGCCGGCGCCTGGATGCTCTGGCGCGCGCGCGCCGGCATGCCCCACGTCCGAGCGCTGCTGTTGAGCGGAGTTGGCATCGCCATTCCGCTGGCGTTGCTCTTCTTCGTCAACGCGAGCCAGACCGGTTCGCCGTTGCGCTTCGGTTACATCGAGATGTGGGGGAAGTCTCACGAGCTCGGCTTTCACGCCGCACCGTGGGGCGCCGATCACACACCGGCCCATGGCCTCCAGCTGGTCAACTACTACTTCCTGAGATTGCAGGACTATCTCTTCGAGAGCGCCGGCCCCTCGCTGGTGTTCGCCACGGTTGCGCTGGCGATTGCGCCGCGCCTTCGCGGCTTCGATCGCTGGATTCTCGCCGGCTCCGGCTTGCTGGTGCTCGCCTACTTCGCCTACTGGCACGATGGCTTCTATCTGGGCCCGCGCTTCATGCTGCCAATTGCGCCGTGGCTGGCGCTCTGGACAGCGAGACTGCCGGCGATGCTCGAGTTCCGTCGGGTCACACCCGCACTCGTGCAGGGCACCATTGTTGCCGGCGTGTCCGCGCTGCTGATCGGTGCAGCGACCTCAGTCCCGTTGCGTGCCCGCCAGTATCACAACGGGATGCTCTCGGTGCGGTTCGATGTCGATTCGCTGGCCCAGGCCCACGAGGCCCGCAACGCGCTGGTGCTGGTGCGTGAATGGTGGGGCGCGCAGATGGTGGCGCGGATGTGGAGCATGGGTGCGACGCGTGTCGATGCAGAGCACAACTACCGGTGGAACGACGCCTGTCACCTGCAGGGTGCAATCACCGCCAGCGAACGCGACGGGAGCGGCCTCGCGGGGCTGCAGCAGCGGCTCACGGCGCTGCGCGAGGATTCGGCGCGCCTGGTGACCAATCGCGCTCACGGCGACACGGCGGTGCGTATCGTGCCGGGCTCGGTGCTCACCGAGCTCTGCCAGCGGCGGATGATCGAGGACAGCGCGGGCTTCACCGTCTATCCATCGCTCCTGCTGGCGCGCGGAGGCAACAATCTCTACTTCCGCGACATGCACGCGCGCGACACCGTGCTCGGTTCGCTGCTGAACTCGCGCTCGCTCTGGCTGCTGACGCAGGCGCCCGAAGTGGGCGGTGGCCTGCGCCTCGAGCGAATCAAGCCCGATTCTATGCGGATGGAGTGGCGGGAGACCGAGGCGGCGCCATGACGGCCGGCGGCCTTGGCTGCGCCAGCGCCTGCGCCTGCGCCAACTCCGTGAGATTGCGCTGCAGGCGGCGGATGGTGGCTGCGGTGGTGGCGAAGTGGAACAGCGCAAAGATGATGAAGAAGTAGAACATCAGGTCGGCGCCGCGCCCCACGCCGAGCCGGGCGGCCACCCGGTTGGTGAATTCGGGATCGATGATCAGCGCGCCGCCGAGCGCAGCGAGGCCCAGGTATGTCACCCGGTCGCCGGTCGTGCTGCGGAGTCGGAAGATGTAGATCGCGAACAGGCCCACCAGGATCAGCAGGACGATCTGTGATGGTAACATCCGCTACCTCGCTTTGGCGGCCAGGAGATCCCAGAGAATGCTCACGGCATCGATCAGCCGTTGACCCTTGGACAGGGAATAGTCGGTGTATGTCACGCGAACCGCCACTTCGCGGTAGCGCAGCCCGAGGCGGGCGATTTCCGCCTGAATCTCCGAGGCATGAGCCATGCGATCCTGACGGTGAATCATCCGCTCAAGTACCTCTCCACGGAATGCGCGCATGCCATTGTGGGTATCGGTCAGGTCGAGGCCGGTCGTCAGCCGCGCCAATCGCGTGGCAAGGCGCAGCAACGCCTTGCGGGTTGCCGGCATCCCGGTGAACCCCTCGCCGTCGAGAAAGCGCGATCCCAGCGTCACGTCGAACTCGCCGCTCGCCAGTGGTGCGATCATCCGGGGAATCGCCGCAGCATCGTGCTGCCCATCGGCGTCGAACGTCACGACGAAGCGGGTCGACCGGTCTGCCGCGGCAAAGGCGAATCCGGTGGCGAGCGCCGCACCCTGGCCGAGGTTGACGTCGTGACGGACGACCCAGGCACCGGCGACCTGCGCGGCGTCAGCGGTAGCATCGTCCGATCCATCATCAACGACGAGCACGCGCCAGTGATCGGCGATCAGCTGCTGCACCACGCCGCCGATGCTACGTGCCTCCTCGTACGCGGCAATGATGACCCAGGTCGCAGCACGGTCGCTCGCGGTCACGGTCACGTCGCGTGAGTCAGTCAGTGCAACGCCTTCGGCAGCGGCGCTGCGATGGATGATCCTCGCCCGTTCGTACTGATCGCGCTGCTCCTCATCGTGGTCCTGGTCGCGCGACGCTGGTTCGCAACGGGCAGACTGGTCGCTCCCGCCTTGCGAGGCCAATGGACGCTGGCCGGTAGCGCGGCGCTGTTCAGCATGACATTGACGGTGTGGGTCTGGGGAGGAATCAAGGCACCTGCCGTGGTCGATGACGAAGCGGCGTACGTGCTCCAGGCCGATCTGCTGGCACACCTGCACTGGTCGAGACCGTCGCCCGTGCCCTATGCATCGTTCACCCAGCCGGCAGTGCTGGTCACTCCGGTGCTGGCGCCGAAGATGGCTCCGGGACATGCATTCGTGCTGGCACCCGGCGTCGCGATCGGGCTGCCGGGGTTGATGCCGGTGCTGATGACCGGTGCCACTGCCATGCTGCTGATCCTGCTGGTTACGGAATTCGCCTCGCCGAGCGTCGCGGTGCTGGCGCTGGTGTTCTGGCTCACCGCCGCCGGCCAGATGCGATGGCGCGCTTCGTACTTCTCGGAAATTACCACCGGCATGCTCTGGCTGCTCGGCTGGTGGGCTCTGGCGCGCTGGCGCCGGACGCATCACGCGGGGTGGCTCTTTGTGGTGGCCGTCGCGTGCGGGTGGGGCGCTATTACCCGGCCGCTGACGATGTTGGTCTTCGCGCTGCCAGTGGGTGTCGTGGTGCTTCACGATGTGATGCGCGGTCGATACTGGCGCCAGCTCACCGGCGCGATCGCAATCGGCATAGCCATTCTTCTGGGCAAAGATGCCAACGTTGC
>JBEPVV010000187.1:0-4495 GCA_041690795.1 Gemmatimonadota bacterium
AGGTCGAACAATCCGAGGCTCTGCCCCAGATCCCAGTGCGCGCGAGGCGTGAAATCAAAATCGCGCGGTTCGCCCCACGAGCGAACGACGCGATTCGCGCTGGCGTCACCATCGGGCACCGATGCGAGCAGAAAATTCGGGATCCCGAGCATCAGCGTGTCGAGCGATGCTTCGAGATCCTTGAGCCCCGACTCCAGCCGGCGAACTTGCTCGCCCGAGGTCTTGAGCGCGCTGAGCAGGTCGTCGGCCGGCTGGCCCGCGCGCTTGCGTTGCGCGACCTCGTCCGACTGCGCGTTGCGCGCGGCCTGCAATCGCTCGACCTCAACCACCGCATCGCGGCGACGGCGGTCGAGGTCAATCACCTCGCCGAGTTCGTCGAGGGCGCGTCGATCAAGCCGGCGCGCGAGCGCGGCCCGCGCGGCGTCGGGGTCGTGGCGAACGCGTCGGACGTCGATCATCCGTTCAGTCGGTCGGAATACCCGGCTGCAGATTCTTGTATCCGCAGTTGGTATCGGACAGGACTTCCAGGCTCACCGTCTTGCGCGCGTCGTCGAACGCGAGCACGTGCAGCTTGGCATACTGCGGGACGGAGAGGTAGCACGCGACGCGAGAACGCGCCGCAAAGACGTCTCCGGGGACAATCACCATCGCGCTGTCCGTGACGTAGTTGTCTGTCGGCGCGTTGGTCAGCTGCTCGAAGGTCTGGGTGAGGCGGATGAACCCGGGATTGCTGCCGGTAGCGGTTCCGAGTCCCGGGATCGCATGCAGCGGCAGCAGCACATGACGCCCGAGGCTGTCGATGTCGTAGACGAAATCGAAGGCTGACGTCTGGTCGGTCCGCACCGCTTCGCCGACGCTGATGTCGAAGGCGGCTGGAAATTGCAGTTCCGCCCCGGCGAGCGCCCCGAGGGTCACCGTGTCGACGACGTTGTCGACCTGCGCCGGCGCCAGCTGGTTTGCGCTGCAGGCAGCAACTGCGGAGATTACGAGGCAGAGCGGCGCAAGTCGACGGGTCATGGCCAGAAGGTTAGACCACCCGGAAGAACGCGGCAACCCGGCGTGATTGCTTGACTTCGCTCCGCTCGGGCTCCTAGCTTCGCGCAACCTTCACAGCCATCGCGGACTCTTTGCCATGCAACCCCTCCGTTCCGTCCTGATGGCCTTGGCCGACCGTGGCGATGTCGCCGGCGTGGTGGTCGTCAGCGACGACGGACTGGTTGTCGAGGCAAGCCTGCCGATTGGCGTGGACCCCGAAGAACTGGCCGCGCTGGCCACCAGCGCGGTGCGCGGAATCACTGCGCTCGGCCTGGCGGCGCAAACCGGAACACTGGCCCAGGCGGCGATCGATGGCAGCCACGGTTCGCTGGTCGTGCAGCGGCTTCCGACCGGCGGGATCCTGCTGGTTCTGGCAGCGCCCGATGGCGATCTGGGGACGCTGCTGTACGACATCCGTCGGCACGCCCCCGCGCTGATGTCCCTGCTGTGAGAGAGGGCTGACCCGGTGCAATGGGCAATCCTCCTCGCGGGAGGCTCGGGGACCCGGTTCTGGCCGCTCTCGTCGCCCTCGCATCCCAAGCAATTGCTGCCGCTCGGGGGGCCGAGATCGAGCGCCGAGGACGCAGTCGACCGGCTGGCGGGGTTCATCCCCCCCGACCGCATTCTCGTGGTCTCAGGCGCGTCGCTCGCTCACCGGCTGGCTGAGCGGCTCGATCTTCCTGCGGCGAACTTTCTGGTCGAGCCACGCGCGGCGTCGACCGGACCGGCGCTGGTCTGGGCCACGCTGGAAGCTGCCCGTCGTGACCCGACGGCCACCGTCATCTCCATGCATGCCGACTGGATCGTCCACGATCCGAGTGCCTTCGTCGCTTGCGCGGCAACGGCGCTGGAAACGGCGGAACGGCATCGGCGGCTGGTGACGGTCGGCATTGTGCCGTCGCGACCCGAAACCGGGTTTGGATACATCATACCGGGCGAACGACTCGATTCAGCCGCACGCGCGGTGGAACGATTCGTGGAGAAGCCCGACGGGGCCCGAGCGCTCGACCTGATGGCGGAGGGCGCGCTGTGGAACAGCGGTCTCTTCGCGTGGCGCGCCGACGACCTGCGCCGCGAAGTCATGCTCCACACCGACGAGATCGCGCCGTACCTCGGTCGCCTCGACGACGGCGATGTGGCCGGCTTTTTCCACGGCGTTCGCGAAGTGTCGATCGACGTCGGCGTGTTTGAGCGCAGCGTCGCGGTGGCGGTCGTGGCTGGCGATTTTGCCTGGGATGATATCGGCACCTGGGAAGCACTGGCCCGCGTCCGGCCGCGTGATCGTCGCGGCAACGTCACCCACGGCGCCGTGACGCTGGTCGACTGCAGCGATTGCATCGTATGGAACGACGGCCCGCCAATGGTGTTGAGTGGCGTGCGTGAACTGGTCGTCGTGCACGCAAATTCTCGCACGCTGGTGATGGATCGCCAGCGTGCCCCCGAACTGAAACGCACGCTCGATGCCCTGCCGTCGGACGTTCGAGAACTGGAATGAGATGAGTGGCCTGTACCTGCTGGAACCCGATGCCCCGGGCGCACGATGGGCGCCGTTTGCCGGAGCAGCGCCGCTCTCCGAATTGCGCGCAGGGATCTTTCGCCTACGCGACCGCTGGAGCCAGGGGCTTGGCGTCCGAGCAGCGGGCGTGGTTGCAAAGCACGCCGCGGGGCACTTCCGCGCCGGTGCCCCGCCGCTGATCGGCCCTGACCGCATCGTCGGACCGGCCTGGGTGGTCGATGCGCTGTTCGTGCCGAAGGTGCCGATGCGAGCAATCGGCGCGGCCAAACGCCTCCTCCACGGCGGCCGCGCGGTCGCCTGGCGTCTCGATGCCGGGCAACGCTGGGAAGGCCCCTTCAACCAGGGCGACGGGATCGTCGTTGAAGGCCGGTTGCTGACCGGCGCGTTCGACCTGATTACGGTACTCGAGCAATTCCTGTTCAGCGACACCGTCGCAGCTCTCGGGCCGGCCTCCGGCGCAGTGCCAGCCGGAACGATCGTCTTTGGCAACGCCGATGCGATCGGGAGTCACGGTGCCGAACTCGAGCCCGGCGTCATCCTCGACGCGCGCAAGGGCGCGATCATCCTCGAACGCGGTGTGCAGGTGCGCAGCGGCACCCGGATCGAAGGCCCATTCTGGGCTGGCGAGGGTACTGCTCTCCTGGGCGGGCAGTTCCGCCATGTCAGCGCGGGACCGCATTGTCGCCTCCACGGCGAGATCAGCACATCGGTCTTCATGGGATACGCCAACAAGAGTCACGACGGCTTCGTCGGTCACTCGGCGATCGGAGAGTGGGTCAACCTTGGTGCCGGTACGATCACGTCGAACCTCAAGAACACGTACGGACCGATCCGCATCGATCTTCCCGACGGACGCATCGAAACCGACCGCACCAATCTCGGATCACTGATCGGCGATCACGTCAAGACCGCGATCGGCACGCTGCTGCCAACCGGGGCCGTGCTCGGCGCCGGCGCGAACCTTTTTGGTTCGCCACGGGCTGCCAAGTATGCGCCGCCGTTTGCGTGGGGCGACGAAGCAGCGACTCGCGTCACCGAAGACCAGTTTGTCGCCGCCGCAGAACGCATCCTGCCGCGACGCGACGTTCCGGTGACGCTGGAGGTCAACGCCTCGCTGCGCGCCTTGCACCGGAGAACACTGAGCGAGTGACCGGCGTGCCAGCGTTCGACTCCCGTTGCGTGCGCGTGATCGTGCTCGGTTCCGGGTCGCGCGGCAATTGCTTTGCCCTGCTCTGCGACGGCGCGCTGCTGCTGGTCGATGCGGGCTTTTCGGCGAAGGAAGTCGAACGCCGCCTCGCCATTGCCGGCATCGATGCGTCGACGATCGCGGGGATCGCCGTCACCCATGAACACGGCGACCATGCGTCGGGTGCGACCCTGCTCGCCTCCCGTCACGACGTGCCGCTGCTCTCGTCGCTCGGCACGTGGCAGGCGCTCAGCGCCAACGGCGAGCCCTGTGATTTTCTGCCACTTGGCACCGGCGTCACCGTGACCGTAGGTCCCTTCTCGGTGAGCGCCTGCCCGACTTCGCACGACGCAGCCGAGCCGGTCGCGCTCGGCGTCGCACTTCCCGGCGGTGTGTCGATCGGCGTGGCGTACGACCTCGGGCGACCGACGCAGGCAGTGCGCTGGTTCCTGCGCGGTCGCCACTGCCTGATTCTCGAGGCCAACCACGACGAGACGTTGCTTCGCACCAGCGGCTATCCGGTAGTCGTGCAGCAGCGCATCGCTGGCCCGGGCGGGCATCTGTCCAACTTCGACGCGGCGCGGTTGCTGCAGGAAGTTCACCACGAGGGGCTGGAGACGGTCATCCTGGCGCACCTCAGCCAGCGGTGCAACAGTCACGATGCGGCACGGACGGTGGTTGGCGAAATGTTGTCCGCATGCGGTTTCCGGGGCGAGCTCCTGCTGGCGCTGCAGGACGGGCCGATGGCTGTCTCTTAT
>JBEPVV010000188.1:0-4478 GCA_041690795.1 Gemmatimonadota bacterium
GGGTGGCCCGGCGCAACACGCGCCGCCTCGTCAAAGAACTCGCGCAACTCGTCGGCGTCGTAGACGATCCGCATCGCGCGGCCACCCAGCACGTAGCTCGGACGCACCAGCACCGGGAACCCGATCCGCTCGGCCGCGGCGATCGCCACGTCGACAGTATCAGCCGTGCCGTTGGCTGGCTGGCGGATGTCGAGCTTGCGAGCGAGTGCCTCGAACTGGCGACGATCCTCGGCCGCGTCGATGGCCTCGGGCGATGTGCCCATGATCGGCACCCCCGCAGCGGCGAGCGCCTTGGCCAGTTTGAGTGGCGTCTGTCCGCCCAGCTGCACCACCACGCCGATCGGTTGCTCGACATGGACGATCTCCAGCACGTGCTCCAGCGTGAGCGGCTCGAAGTAGAGCACGTCGGAGATGTCGAAGTCGGTCGAAACCGTTTCGGGGTTGGAATTCACCATCACGGTGCGATAACCGAGCTCGCGGAACGCGAGCGTGGCCCGTACGCAGCAGTAATCGAACTCGACGCCCTGGCCGATCCGGTTGGGACCGGAGCCGAGGATGATGACGGTGGGCCGGCTGTCGGTGACGGCCTCGCTTTCGTCATCCCAGGACGAGTAGAGATACGGCGTGCTCGACGGAAACTCGCCGGCGCAGGTGTCGACGGTCTTGTACGCCGGTCGGAGTTCGAGGCGATGGCGCGTGGTGCGCAACTGCTCTTCCGGCAGCTGCTTGAGGTCGCCGAGTTGCCAGTCGGAGAAGCCGGCGCGCTTGAGGCGCAGCAGCATCGCCCGATCCGCAACGTCACTGGCGCCGTACGGGTGCGCAATCCATTCCTCTTCCATCGCCACCAGTTCGGCCAGCTGATGCAGGAACCATGGGTCAATCCCCGATGCCTGGTACAATTCCTCGACGGTGACACCCGCCACCAGTGCGCGCTTGACCTGGAAGAGGCGCTCCGGCGTCGGTCGGCGGATCGCCGAGAGCAGGGTGGCGCGCGCGTTGTCGGTGAGCCGGTCGTCGATCGGGCCAGCACCGATCACCCAACCCGCCCTGCCCGCCTCGAGACCGCGGAAACCCTTCTGCAACGCCTCCTTGAACGTGCGCCCGATCGCCATCGCTTCGCCGACCGACTTCATCTGCGTGGTCAGGAAAGGATCGGCCGCAGGAAATTTCTCGAAGGCAAAGCGGGGAATCTTGACCACGACATAATCGAGGACCGGCTCGAACGACGCCGGCGTCATCTTCGTGATGTCGTTGGGCAGCTCGTCGAGCGTGTACCCGACCGCGAGTTTGGCACCGATGCGGGCAATCGGAAAACCCGTTGCCTTCGACGCAAGTGCCGACGAGCGGGAGACGCGAGGATTCATCTCGATCACCAGTTGCTGCCCGGTGACCGGGCTCACGGCAAACTGGATGTTGCATCCGCCGGCCTCGACGCCCACCTCGCGGATGATCCGCAACGCCGAATCGCGCATGGCCTGGTATTCCCGGTCGGTCAGCGTCATTGCCGGCGCGACCGTGATCGAGTCGCCGGTGTGCACGCCCATGGGGTCGAGATTCTCGATCGAGCAGACGATGACCACGTTGTCTGCACCGTCGCGCATTACTTCCAGCTCGAATTCCTTCCAGCCGATGATGCTCCGCTCGACCAGCACCGACGTGACCGGCGAGAGCTCGAGCCCGCGCCGAAGCATTGCCTCGAACTCTTCGCGATTGTAAGCAATGCCGCCACCCGATCCGCCGAGCGTGAAGGACGGACGCAGGATGGCCGGGTAGCCGGTGCGATCGACCGCAGCGAAGCCTTCCTCTACCGTCCCAACCACGCTGCCCGCGGGCGTTTCCAGGCCGATGCGCTTCATCGCGGCGGCGAACTCGGCCCGGTCTTCCGCGATGCGGATCGCACGTTCGTTGGCGCCGATCAGCTCAACCCCGTACTTCGCCAGCGTCCCATCGTGGAAGAGGGCCATCGCCACATTGAGCGCGGTCTGGCCGCCCATCGTGGGCAGCAGTGCGTCGGGGCGTTCACGCTCGATCACCTTGGTGACCCACTCCGGCGTCACTGGTTCGATGTAGGTCCGGTCGGCGAGCTCAGGATCGGTCATGATCGTCGCCGGATTCGAGTTCACCAGGATGACGCGATACCCTTCTTCGCGCAGCGCGCGCAGAGCCTGAGTGCCGGAGTAGTCGAATTCGGCGCCCTGCCCGATGACGATCGGGCCTGAGCCGATGATGAGGATCGACGAGATATCAGTACGCTTGGGCATTCACCAGGTCCTGAAGCGTGCGAGCGAAGGGAATACGAGGGGACCACCCGGTGGCGCCGTAGAGCTTGCCGGCGTCCCCGATCAGCACCGGAATATCTCCTGGTCGCGCCAGCGCCGGATCGGCCTCGACCTCGACATCGACGCGGATCAGCCTGGCCAGCATCGCGAGGCATTCCGACAGGCGGTGCCCCACCCCGCTCGCCACGTTGTAGCACTCGCGGCCGACGCCGCGGTCGAGCAAAAGGAGATAGGCCTGCACCACGTCACGCACATCGAGAAAGTCGCGGACCACCGACAGGTCGCCAGCCTTGATGGACGTCGCACCTTCGCGCTGCGCCACGCGCAACCGCGCTGCCAGCGCGGGGAGCACGAAGGTGGTGCGCTGGCCGGGGCCGGTGTGCGGGAATGGCCGCGCAATGACGACGTCGAGGCCGCCACCGTCGTGCGCCGCCAGCGCCGCGACTTCTGCACCGGCCTTGCTCTCGCCATAGGAGGAGGATGGTGCGACCGGCGCACCTTCGGTGATCGCGCCGTCGTGGCCCGTGCCGTACACCTCGCCACTCGAGACGAAGATGCACCGCGGCCGCTCCGGGCGTGCAAGCTGCGCGAACAGCTGGGCCGTGGCATCGACGTTGACCTTCCACGCCGCATCGGGATCGCGCTGGGCCGCGGCACCCGAAGCGACAGCCGCAAGATGGACGACACGGTCCGGCTGCGTCGCCGCCACGGCTGCCACGCCAGTGGCGGTGGCGAGGTCTCCGCGCACGATTTCAAGCGTCCCGCCCTCGAGACCGTGCTGCCACTCGTGCGGCAGGGCGACGTCGGGCATCACGGCGGCGACCACCTTCAGGCCGCCGGCGACGCCAGCCCGCACGAGCCAGCGGCCGACGAATCCATCGGCCCCGGTCACCAGGAGACGGGTCACTTCGGCCGCAGACGGTCCACGTCAGCGTCAACCATCATCGTGATCAGCTGCTGAAACGAAATCTGCGGCTTCCATCCCAGTTCGGCGCGAATTCTCGAGGGTTCCGCGATGAGCACGTCGACTTCGGCCGGACGGTAGAAGCGCGGGTCGACGATCACGTGCTTGCGCCATTCCAGCCCGACGTGCTCGAATGCCACCTGCACCAGCTCTTCGACCGAATGTGTCGCACCGGTGCCGACGACATAGTCCTGCGGCGAGGGTGCCTGCAGCATCCGCCACATCGCATCGACATAATCGCCGGCATAGCCCCAGTCACGCTTCGCCTCGAGGTTGCCCATGCGCAGTTCGGTCGCGAGGCCAAGCTTGATCCGGGCTGCCGCGTCGCTGACCTTGCGGGTGACGAACTCGATCCCCCGGCGTGGCGACTCGTGATTGAAGAGGATGCCGCTGACGGCGTAGAGGCCGTACGATTCGCGATAATTGACAGTGATCCAGTGCCCGTACAGTTTGGCGACGCCGTACGGCGAACGGGGATAAAACGGCGTCGTCTCGCACTGCGGCGTCTCGACCACCTTGCCGAACATCTCCGACGAGCTGGCCTGGTAGAAGCGCGCCCCGGGTGCTGCCAGGCGCACCGCTTCGAGGATGCGAGTGACACCAAGTGCGGTGAACTCGCCAGTGAGCACGGGCTGGGTAAAGGACGTCGGCACGAACGATTGCGCGGCGAGGTTGTAGACCTCGTCCGGCTGCACGTCCTGCATCACCATGGTCAGCGAGTGCTGGTCGAGCAGGTCGGCCGCAACGATCTCGACCCGCGGAATAAGGTGCTCGATCCGCTCGTACGAATGGTGCGACGTGCGTCGGACCACACCGACCACCTCGTACCCCTTGGCCAGCAGGTGCTCGGCGAGGTAGGAACCGTCCTGTCCGGTGATCCCGGTAATGAGGGCGCGGGGCATCAGGGCCTGCTGGTTGGGCGTGGCCGGCGGGCCCGATCGCTGGTCATGCGGCCGCCGAGTTCCTTGGTTGAACTATCCTGCCGGTGCGGATACCTTTCCAAGCTGTCCGAGAACTGCACCAAATGGAGATCGTCATGGCACGTACCTGCTCTGTCTGCGCCAAGGGGCCGATGACCGGCAATCATGTCAGTCACGCCAACAATCGCCGCAAGCGTCGCTGGTTTCCCAACCTGCAGACCGTACGCGTGATGGTGGGCGCCGCCCCGCGCCGGGTCCAGGTCTGCACCCAGTGCCTGAAGAGCGGCAAGGTCGTGAAGGCGGGGATCGTTGCAT
>JBEPVV010000189.1:0-4459 GCA_041690795.1 Gemmatimonadota bacterium
GCGCACGAACTCCGGATAGGGCTTTCCGCTGACAATTTCGATGACGGCCGCGAGAAGCCCGTACGCCGAGTGCGAGTGCTCGCGCTGGGCGCCCGGGGGGAAAAGCAGCGGCATTCCAAGAATGCGTTTCACGGCGGTGGTGCGATCGATCCAGCCGAGATCGGGATTCCAGTCTTCGGGAGCCTCGTGAAAGTTCTGCAGGCCGCTCTTGCCATCCAGAATCATCCGGGGAGTCAGCGTCGCCTTGTCGGCTGGGACGCCGGGCAGGTACTTGCCGATCGGCTGGTCGAGATCGATGAAGCCTCGCGCGGCAAGGAGGTGCGTCGCGGTGATGGTGAAATCGATCGGCGTCGAGCCGATGCAGTAGATCGCGTCGGGAGCGGTGGGGCGACGGTGGTCGCGGTCCATCAGGCCATAGGTCGAATGGAGCACTTCCATACCTGCGTGACGAACCACCACCTGCCCCGAGAAGCCGTCTGTCTCGGCCGTCCTGAGTCGATCGGTCAGGCCGTCCCATGGAATCGGCGGTCCAGCGGCGGCGGCAGGGCTTGCTGTCAGCGGCCCCAGGGTGAGGGCGGTGATCAGGAAGGGCGCCGTCGCGCCGTAGGCGAAGTTGAGGTCGGTACCGTGGGACCCTTCCAAATGCACATGCACACCCGCGGCATCTTCGTTGACCCTGATCATCAGGGCGGTGGCGAAGGCCAGCCGGATCTTGTCGAAGAGCTCCAACCGCTCCGCCTTCGTGGTACGAGCCAGATACTCGACCGCGAGGTGATTCCGCTCGAGCTGGGCGAGGAATTCGGCTGTGGGCAGGCGGGATCCTTGGCGGAAGGCTCCGACGTGCCAGGGACGGGCCAGATCGCGGGTAGCGGGGGGCCGGTCCTCTGATCCGGGCGGGTTCCCTCCAGCAGCGCCGGCCTTGACGAGCTCGAGCAGGGCGAGAAGCCCCTTGTCGCCGGGGACCACCCGAATGCGAGGGCCCTTGCCGTCATCGAGGATGATCAGGAGGCCGTCGCCGTCGCCGCGCTCGACCGAAAGGGCACCGAGGTGTCCGCGCGCAGCCTCCCGAATCTCACGAAGGTGGAGGAGGAGGGCGTCTCCCGAAAAGCTGTGGCGGTAGGATTCGGTAAGGGACTCATTCGCGAATTTGGTGAGCGCTGCGTCGTCGGAAGACTCCAGCATGGCGGTCACCCGGGAGATCGCCTGGCGCACTTCCGGTGGTGGTCCGCCCTGGGCGTGGATTCCTGGCACAGCGGCGAGAATCAAGGCGAGAAGAAGCCTGCGGACGCGTCGAACCATGAGCATCTCCTGGTGAGGATGGAATCTCTGTGCAGGAGAGGATAGGTGCCGGGGGTTAAGACGGTGTGAAGAGGTCCGGACCTCGGTGCCCGACACCCGCATCACGGGTTTGCATGGGCCAGGCGTCGGCTTCGCAATGACCGAAATGACAAACCCGCCATCGCTGACGGGCCGTTTTTTCGACCGACCGTCCGTAGTGGGCCTAGGTAGCGGTACAGCCGAGGACCGTCAGGTCAGCAATCGGTTCAGGCCACCTGCCCTCCCTCGCGCCGCGGGACAGAAGTACAGAGATTCAAGAGATGACTCTCCATCGCACTGAACGCACCCGCCGCGAAATCCGCCACACTCTCCGCACGCTGTGGCGCACGCCGACGTTCACGATCACGTCACTCCTGATTCTCGGGCTTGGCATCGGAATGGCGACGGCGATGTTCACGGTGTTCGACGCCGTGCTCCTCAAGCCGCTGCCCGTCCAGTCGCCCGAACAGCTGGTGCTGCCACGCACGCTCGATCCGGGCGGCACCGACGTCGGCATGAATCAGGCGGAGCTCAAGCAATTGGTTGCGGCGAGCCGCACGCTCGCGAGCGCTGCCGGCGTGGCACACCAGGGCGCGTTTACCAACCCATTGCTGGATGGCGACCACGCGCTCTCGCTCCGCGCGGCGTGGGTGACCGGCAATTTCTTCGCGGTGCTGGGTGTGCGCCCGGTGCTGGGACGCTTTTTCACCAGCGCCGAAGAGAGCGCCACGGGCCCGTCGACGCCGATCGTCTTGAGCTACGACACCTGGCGGCTTCACTTTGGCGGCGACCCGCATGTCGTCGGTCGCGCGCTCAATAATCCGTACACTCGTAAGAATTCTCTGATCATTGGTGTCGCCCCTGCCGGGCTGGCGTACCCTGCCGGTGTCGAGTACTGGACGCCGATCGTTTACCCCATCCTTGACATGGTGGCACGGCTCAAGCCCGGCGCAACGCCGGACGCCGCGCGGGCAGAGTTCTTCGCGATGATGCAGCGCATCGACTCGGCGCGAGCGGCGACCGGGAATCAGGGCGCCAAGCTGGCGCGAGCGGACATCCGCTCCTTCACGCAAGCCGTTCTGGGCGACGTACGCCCGCAGCTGGTGGCACTCTCGTTCGCCATCGCGCTGCTGTTGTTGGTCGCCTGCGTCAACGTGGGCAACCTCGTCCTGCTCCGAACGACCTCGCGCTCACCCGAGATTGCCGTTCGGCGTTCACTGGGTGCAGAAGCTGGCGACATCGTGCGACCAGTGCTCTGGGAGTGCAGCGCCCTCGCCATCGGTGGCGGGGTGCTCGGCCTCGGGAGCGCGGTTGCATTCCTCAAGCTGATGACCGGCCTGGCACCATCGACATTGCCACGCCTGGACGTACTTCGCCTTTCGGCGGCGCCAGTGGCACTCGGTGCCGCAGTGACGTTGGTGGCCGTGCTGTTGGCAGCGACGCTGCCGGCCCTTGCTGCGGCGCAGGGATCGCTGGCGGCCCCGCTGCGGCTCGATGCGCGGAGCGGGCGCGGCACCCGAGGCCGGCGCCGAGTGCGACAGGTGCTAGTCGCGTCGCAGATGGCGCTGGCGCTGATCCTGGTGGCGGGCGCCGGCTTGCTGGTTCGCAGCCTCGACCGACTCATCCGTGTGCCGCTTGGATACCAGCCGGCGCACGTCGCGATGCTCACCATTGCAAAAGGAGTGAAGCCGGACAGCGTGATGGAGCAGTTCGTCGCGCTATATGATCGCGTCTCACCCGGACTGCGAGCCGTACCGGGCGTCACATCGATCACGCCAATCGTCACGACGCCGTTCCATGGTGCCGATGTGTTCACGGGCCGCTGGACCGCCAAGGGACAGAGCGATGCGGAAGCGAATGCGAACCCGCGGGTGCCGTTCGAGGTGGGTGGCGAGGACTACTTCAAGACGTTCAATATCCCGATGCTGCGCGGTCGCGGATTCCTGGAGAGCGATCGCGCCACGAGTGTTCCGGTCCTAGTCGTGAGTCACGCGATGGCACAACGATTCTGGCCGGGGGAGAATCCGGTCGGGAAGCAGGTCAAGCTGGTCGGCGATACGGCCGCGAATGCCTGGCACACCGTGGTGGGCGAAGCTGGAGATATCCGTTACCGCAACATGCGGGAGCCGACACCGACGATGTACGCGGCGTGGCGGCAGCTCTTTTTCCAGGGTGTGATCGCGATACGCACGACCCTGCCGCTCGACAATGTGCTGCCAGCACTGCGCAACGCGATAAAGACTGCCGATCCGGACGCAACGATTGCCCAGGCGGAAACGATGAACGGATTGATCGATGTGCAGCTGGCGCTGCCGCGATTGTCGACGCTGTTGCTCGTCACGTTCGGGGTGATGGCGTTACTACTCGCGGCGGTCGGGCTGTACGGCACGATGGCGTGCACTGTCGGCGAGCGTACCCACGAGTTCGGTGTGCGTGCCGCGCTCGGTGCAACGCCCGGGCGCCTGCGTACCGATGTGCTGCGGCAGGCGGCGCTGATCGCCGGGACCGGCGCGCTCACGGGACTTGCGGGGACGCTGGTCGCGGCGCAGTTCCTCAAGTCACAGCTCTTTGACGTCACGCCGACCGATCCCCTCGCGCTGGCCGGCGCGAGCGGGCTGTTGCTCGCCGTGGCGCTCGCCGCAGCGTACTTGCCGGCATGGCGAGCGACGCGGGCCGATCCGGCGCGGGCGCTGCGAGGGGAGTAGGAGCGCGTTGTCACCCCGAGCCTACCGCGCTGGGCCCATCGGCACCCATGACGAGTTCGAGCAGTTGCTATCGGCGGCACCCAGCATAAGTCCACAGATGGAAGCCCTGTTAGTTGTCGCCAACGCCGCTGGCCATCGAAAGACTGCCTGCCCCCTCGAGGGACTGTAAATAAGGGCAGCAATTTGGCATGGGCACTCGACGCCAAGTACCTTCGGCACAGAATATTCACCGGAACGCTCGCCCGCATGCCGCTCGTCGGCGGAGCGCCGCGCGAGATACTGGAAGGCGTGAGGCAGGCGGCCTGGACGCCCGACGGATCGCAGCTTGCCATTATTCGAGAGGTTGACGGCAAAGACAGGCTCGAATATCCGATCGGAAACGTGCTCAATGAGGTCAGCGGCTACATGAGCGATCTGCGTTTCTCAAGGGATGGAGG
>JBEPVV010000190.1:0-4453 GCA_041690795.1 Gemmatimonadota bacterium
CGGCAGCATCGCCTTGGCATCGATGTAGAGTGCGTGTCCGCCCGGTGGCGCCACGATCGGAATGCCCACCGCGGCCAGGCGCTCAGCGAGGTAGGCCACTGACCGAATCCGGTAGCGCAGGTAGTCCTCGTCCAACGCCTCTTCGAGGCCGATAGCAATCGCCTCCAGGTCGTACCCGGCGAGCCCGCCGTAGGTGACGAAGCCTTCGGTGAGAATCAGGTTGTCGCGGCAGCGGCGCGCGAGCTCATCGTCATTCATCGCGAGAAAGCCACCAATGTTTGCCATGCCGTCCTTCTTGGCACTCATCGTGGCGCCATCCACCTCGGCGAACATTGCCTGCGCAATCTCCATCGGCGTTTCGCCGTGATGGCCGTCCTCCCGCTCCTTGATGAACCACGAGTTTTCGGCAAAGCGGCAGGCGTCGAGGAAGAAGGGAATCGTGTGGCGGCGGCAGATGGCACTCGCCGCACGCAGGTTCTCCAGCGACACCGGCTGGCCGCCACCGGAGTTGTTGGTCACCGTCATCATCACCAGCGGCACCTTGCCGGGGTTCTCCACCAGCGTCCGTTCCAGCGCCTCCAGATCCATGTTGCCCTTGAAGGGGTGGATTGTCGCCGGGTGACGGCCCTCGGCAATCGGCAGGTCTAGGGCGATGCCCCCACGCGCCTCGACGTTGGCACGGGTGGTGTCGAAATGGGTGTTATTGGGCACGATATCGCCCGGCTTCACCATCGCCGTAAAGAGAATCCGTTCGGCGGCGCGCCCCTGGTGAGTCGGGATCACATGCTTGAGGCGGGTGATCTTCTGCACCGCATCCTCGAAGCGATAGAACGAATCTGCGCCGGCGTATGACTCATCGCCGCGCATCATCCCCGCCCACTGTCGCGACGACATCGCGCCCGTGCCGGAATCGGTGAGCAGGTCGATCAGCACGTCGCGCGCGCGAAGACGAAAGAGGTTGTAGTCGGCGGCCTCGAGTGCGATGGCGCGCTCGGCAACGGTAGTCTGACGGATCGGCTCGACGCTCTTGATCCGGAACGGTTCGATGATGGTGCGCGGTGTGAACATTCAGGCCCGGTTGGCGGCGCGCTGGCGCCAGAAGAGGAAGATCGGAATGGCGGCAAGGAGAATCGCCGTGCCCCAGATCGCGTTGATCGGTTTCGAGACGACGGACCCTACCACCACGTAGATGGCGGAGAGAATGAAGATCGCCGTCGTCCACGGATGCAATGGCGTGCGGAACGACACCGACCGATCGCCGTCGCGATGCTTGAACACGAAGAGCGCCACTGCGGTGAGGCCGAAGAAGATCCAGTCGCCGAAGACGACGTAGTCGAGCAGGTCGCCGTACTTCTTCGAGAAGAGGAGCAGCACCGCCCAGACGCATTGCAGCAGCAGTGCGGCGACCGGTGTCCGCCATTGCGGATGCAGGCGGGCAAAGCTGCTGAAGAAAAGCCCATCGCGCGCCATTGCCTGATAGACGCGAGGCGACACGAGGATCACCAGGTTAAGGAAGCCGAAGGTCGACGCCACGATCCCGGCGCTGATCAGCCTGCGCCCGGTTTCGCCGGCGATGCTCCGCATCGTCTCCGCCGCGGGCGCCGTGCTCGCCGCCAGACCGCTGATCCCCAGCGCGCGGATGTAGGCCACGTTTACCAGCAGGTAGGCGACGACCACCACCAGCACACCGATCACCAGCGCGCGCGGCAGGTCGCGCTCCGGCTCTCGCAGTTCCTCGGCGATGAAGTTGGTCTGCTGCCAGCCACCGAACGCGAACAGCACCGGCACCAGGGCCGCGCCGAGCGCGAGCACGATCGAGCCATTGGCGAGCGCCCCCGGCACGTTCGCACTTACCGGGTGCGACGGCGCCACGAAGGCGGCAATCACCAGCGCCGCGATGGCCACGAGCTTGAGCACGGTGAAAATGTTCTGCGTCACCGCGCCCGGCCGCACGCCGCGGATGTTGATCAGGGTCAGCAGGACGATCGCCGCCGCGGCCACCAGCGGTCGCGAACCGTCGGACCAACCCATGATTGCTGAGAGGTAGCTGGCGAACGTCATCGACACCGCGGCGATGGCGCCGGTCGCCATCACCAGCAGCAGCGCCCAGCCATACATGAAACCGGCGAGCGGACCGAACGCTTCGCGGAGGTAGGCGTACCCGCCGCCCACTTCCGGACGCCGCTGGCCCAGCTCGGCGAAGACGAACGCGCCGATCAGTGCGATCAGCGCGCCCAGGCCCCAGGCCGTGAGCGTCATCGCCGGCGTGTGCACGCGATCCGCCACCACCGAGGGATTGAGGAAGATCCCCGAGCCGATGATGCCGCCGATCACCATCATCGTGGCCGAAAAGAGGCCCAGCGTGCGCGCGTAGCCGGATGATCCGGCTTCACGCGTCATGAAGCGGCCTCTCCGTCGTCGAGCGGCGCGGTCGTGGCAGTCATCGGGTCGATCCCGTGGTTTCGGAAGTCCCGGAGCATCGCGTTTCCTCCCGTCCCGCGCAAGCGCTACTTTTCCGCCTTCTCGTCCGCCCGCACTGCTTCCAGGACCGTGCCCACGATGATGCGCTCCTTTCTGCTCTGGCTTTCGACCCGCCAATCGATCTTCAACTTCATGCGCACCAATCGCCTGGCGAAGAAGTTTGCGTCGCGCTTCGTGGCCGGCGAAACGATCGTCGATGCGGTCGCTGCCGCGGTCGAACTGAAGCATCGCGGCATCACCGTGTCGCTCGACATGCTGGGCGAGAGTGTGGCAAAGCCGGCCGAGGCCGAGCAGGCACGGGATACCTATCTCGCAATGCTGCGGGCGATGAAGGAGGCCGGGGTCGAGGTCAACGTCTCCGTCAAGCTGACCCAGATGGGCCTCGACATCGACGAGGCGAAGTGCGAAGCCAATGTCCGCACCATTCTCGGCTTGGCCAAGGGGCTCAGCGGCTTCGTGCGGCTCGACATGGAAGGCTCGCCCTACACCCAGCGTACCCTCGACTTCTTCTACCACCGGCTCTTCAGCGACTACGGCGCCCACGTGGGCGTGGTGATCCAGTCGGCGCTGCGCCGCTCCACCGACGATATCGCCCATCTGGAGCGGATCGGCGCGCGCGTGCGCCTTTGCAAGGGCGCCTACCTGGAGAAGCCCGACGTCGCCTATCCCGACAAGAAAGACGTCGATGCCCACTACGTCCGACTGATGGAGACGCTGCTCGCAACCGGCAATTATCCCGGACTCGCGACCCACGACGAGAAGATCATCGCGCAGGCGCGGGCCTTCGTCGACCAGCACAACATCGCGCGCGACCAGTTCGAGTTCCAGATGCTCTATGGCGTCCGGCGCGACCTGCAGGAACAGCTGGCGCGCGATGGCTATCGCGTCCGCGTCTACATCCCGTTCGGCACCCAGTGGTATCCCTACCTTATGCGCCGCCTGGCTGAGCGCCCCGCCAACATCGTCTTCATCCTCGGTAACGTGATCAAGGAAGGATCGGGGAAGCGGCAGGTGGCGAAGGGTGGCGCGCGCGCGTGACCGAGTTCACGCTGGGCGGATACATGGCCGCCCACGAACGCGCGGCAGCATTCACCGGCAGTGATGGATTGCCGTACTCGGTGGCACTGTGGATCGATGACGAACCCGATGACCGCGGCCGCTTCGGCGGCGCCCTCCTCTTCGTGCGGTGGACCGCGGCCGGCGACACGCCCGACGGACACCTCGAATCTCCCTACCTGGTCCACGGACGCACCGACGGCGAAGCACGCGAGCGGCTCGGCGCGCTCTCGCTCTACGACGTCAAGGCGGCGCTCGACGAACTGATCGCCGCCGGCCGCCCGGAGGAGAGTTGACGCCGCCTGTCGGTGTCGTCCTCGAGCGCGAGGGCGGCACCTACCGCGTGCTGGTTGACGGCGTAGAGCGACTCGCGGTGCTGCGCGGCAAGGCGAAGCGCGAGACTGAGCGCGCCGTCGCCGGCGATCGCGTGCGCTTCGATCCTGCGACGATGACAGAGGATGTGCTGGCGATCGATGCCGTCGAACCGCGTACCTCGCTGCTGGAGCGCCGCATCCCCGAGGGACGCGGCACGCGCCCGGTCGCGGCCAACGTCGATCAAGTGGTGGTGGTCATCGCTGCCGCCGATCCAGCGCCCATCCCGCAGCTTCTCGATCGGCTGCTGGTGGTCGCGGAAGCCAACGACATTCCGCCGCTGGTGGTGATCAACAAGGTCGACCTGGCGCCGGCAACGGCCGTGATCGCGCATCTCGCCGCGACCGGCTACGACATTCTGCTGACGGCTGCCAAGCGAGGCGAGGGGCTGGAGGAATTGCGCGCGCTGCTGAGCGGCAAGGAGTCGGTATTCACCGGGCCGAGCGGGGCGGGGAAGTCGTCGCTGATGAATGCCCTCGAGCCGGGGCTGGGTCTCCGGATCGGGGCGATCTCGACCAAGGTGCGCCGCGGCACCCACACCACC
>JBEPVV010000191.1:0-4433 GCA_041690795.1 Gemmatimonadota bacterium
GGCGATCTTCGCCGCCGACATGCCGCTGTTGCGCTCGAGCTGGTCGAGATAGGCGCGTGCCAGCGAGAAGCTGGCGGGCCAGATGATCTTCTGCTGGTCCTGCACGTTCTGCTGGTCGACGTGTACCGTCTTGGCCGCGTCGATCTCGTTCTGGGTGATGAACGCGCTCGGTGTGAGCTCGAAGATGTCGAGTCCACGGGCGATTTCCGACGACACGATCACGCCGTTGTACCAGTACGACGACCACGCGCCGCCATTCGCCATCCGGGTCGAGTCCATCGGGCCGCGGTCGAAGAACGCGATTTCGCGCGGGTGCGCCGCATCGGTCCAGTCGAACACCGACACGCCGCCCTGATACCAGGCCTGGACCATGATGTCGCGTCCCGGAATTGGAATCAGCGATCCATTGTGCGCGACGCAGTTCTCGAACGACGTCTGCGCCGCGAGCATCTTGTAGTAGCTCTGGAACGTCAGCTTGCCGTTGTCGATCGTGAAGATTGCATCGGCACCCCAATCGGGGTTGTCGGTCGAGCGGCACTTCGGCGCGCCGCCGCCGCCCCACTCGTCGGAGAAGAGGACCTTGGTGCCGTCGTTGTTGAACGTCGCCGAGTGCCAGTAGGAGAAGTTGGAGTCGGCCACCGCCGCGATCCGCTTCGGATGCGCCGGGTCGCTGATGTCGAGCAGCAGCCCATAACCACCACACGCGCCGCCGGCGAGGCCGATTGCCGGGTAGACGGTGATGTCGTGGCACTGATCGGGGCCGGTCGGCTTGCGGCCCGCCTGGGAACCGGTGAGAACCGCAATCAGCGCGGGGAGGCCGGCGTGCAGTGCCGCGCTATCAGCGGCGGTCGGCGCGCCGGTGCCCTGACGGGCCTTGACCGTGCTGTCGAGCAGCTGGGTCACGAACTGGTTCGGCAGGACGATGTGCTGGCCGCTGAACTCGGCGATGAACGCGCCGGCCTTGCGGGCGGAGTCGATGGCAGCGATCTCGCTGGAGGCTTCACCATGGGTCGGCGGCGCCGCGAGGTCGTTGAAGATCCGCGGCGAGCTGACGATGGCCGCCTGTTCCGGATGGGCCAACGGCACCTTGATCACTTCGATGCGGAAGTGCGCCGAATTGGGATCGGTGTCCGGCATCGCGTTCGAGCAGCCAGGCAGTTCGTTGGGCGAGCGCACGCCGGCAGAGCCCGAGATGTAGACGTAGACGTTGGCCGGGTCCTTGGGATCGGTTACTACGGTGTGGGTGTGCGACCCACGGCAGGTCTGCACGTTGGCCAGGTACTTCGGATTGGCAATGTCGGTGGCATCGAAGATCCGGATGCCGCGCAGTCGGTCTTTGCTCACGGTATCACGGACGCCGCCGCCCCCGCAATCGAGGCGACCGGTGTTCGACTCGCTCGACACGAAGAGCAGATTCTTGTAGACCGAGACGTCGCTCTGCGATGCGGGGCAGAGCTCAAAGGTCTTGAGCGTGACGTGCGAGGGGCTGGAGATGTCCCAGACCTGGTAGCCGTTGTAGTTGCCCTGGATCGCGAACGGGCCGGTGAAGGCCATGTCTGAATTGGTGACGCCGAGGTACTTCTCCGACGGCGGCGTGTTGGACAGGAGCTGCATGTTCCACGACGCTTCGGCCGCGCGAGCCAGCATGTTGCGGCCGGTCGCGTCGACGGCGCCGCCGTGGAGCCCGACCCGGGGATCGGGGCTGGGCGGCGTAGTGGACATCGAATTGTTCTGCGCGCTGGCCGTCGCGGTCGATGCGGCGCAGCCAGCCAACGCAAGTGCGAACTTCAACATGGTGTGCCTGTGATTCATGGTCATTCCCCGGCGAGTGTGATGAGCAGCTTCTGCATGCGGTTGATTTCGGTGCTCTGGTCGGCGTA
The DNA here is from genome assembly GCA_041690795.1 of Gemmatimonadota bacterium. Taxonomy (GTDB): domain Bacteria; phylum Gemmatimonadota; class Gemmatimonadetes; order Gemmatimonadales; family GWC2-71-9; genus Palsa-1233. The sequence goes on from JBEPVV010000191.1 coordinate 1,881, forward strand.
TACGTCGGAAGCGAGCTTGTAGATCGCTTCATCCTGCCCGGCGCCGGTGGTGGCGAAGAGCTTGTCCACCATCGTGAGTGCGCCCGTGTGGTGCTGAATCATGAAGTGCAGGAAGGTCCGGTCGAACTGCGGACCGTGCGACGCATCGAGCACCTTCAGCTGCGAATCGCTCAGCATGCCCGGCATGAGTTCGTGCTCCATTCCCGGCATCGACATGCCCATCGCCATCGGCTTGCCATCGGGCACCGGCTGCTTCCGGTCGCGGAGCCAGTTCTGCATCAGGGTGATTTCATCCTGCTGCGCATTGATGATCCGGGCGCAGAGCGTCAGGATCGTCTGGCTGGCGCCGTGGGTCGGCGCCCAGCCGGCGATGAGGATGGCCTGGGAATGATGGCTGATCATTCCGGTGATGAAGCCAACATCTGCGGCGGTGAAGGGATAGTGTCCGGGGTACTGAGATGACGCGGATGAATTCGCTTGCGGCGTCACTGCGGACTGGGCCGTCGCCGTTCCGACGAGCCCGAGCATCATGCCGGCAATCATGATCGAATGGTTGCGACGTCGTGTCACGAGCAAGCCTCCCGCGGCTGTCGGCAATGCGGATGAAACCCGCGCGCCGGGATCAGTGAACCTGGTCCGGCGTACGTAGATCAGTGCCGGCGAGTTGCAATCCTGAACGGTACGACGCCAGCGCCTCTCCCGCAATCCGGAGCGGCCACGAAGCGGGGGCGCCATCGCTGGCGGCCCCCACCGTACTACACCGTCTCCTCCGCGCGCCCTAGTCCCGGGCGTTGGCCAGGTCGCGGACCGCGGCGGACAGCAGCCGCACCTTGGCGGCATCGGTCGCTGCCGAGGCATCGCCGTCGAGTCGCGTCGCCAGCTGGCCAAAGGCGGCCTTCCGCTCGCGCCCCTTCATCGCCTGCGCGTGGTCGAGGTCGTGCGCGATGGCGGTCGAACGCGTGCGGGAAATGCCGTTGTCGCGCACCAGCTGGTCGAGGAGCGCCCGCGGCACGGCAATGTTCGCCGGCCAGACGAACTTCGGCTGGTCCTGGACGTTGAGGAAGTCGAAGCGGACCAGCTTGGCGGCGTCGATTTCGTTCTGGCTAATGAACCCGCTCGGCTTGAGGTCGAAGATGTCCATGCCGCGCAGGATCTCGGAGCCGACGATGTGGCCGTTGTACCAGTACGACGACCAGTATCCTCCGGTCACCGCCCGGACGCCCGTGGTGTCCATCGGGCCCCGATCGAAGAAGCCGATTTCGTGCGGTCGAGTGGGATCGGTCCAGTCGAAGACCGATATGCCGCCCTGATACCACGACTGCACCATGACAGTCCGGCCGGGAATCGGGATCAGCGAGCCGTTGTGCGCGACGCAGTTCTCGAACTTTGTCTGGGCAGCCGGCATCTTGTAGTAACTCTGGAATGTCAGCTTTCCGTCCTGGATGCGGAAGATTGCGTCGGCGCCCCAGTCCTTCGGATCAGTGGCCCGGCAATAGGCGGCGCCGCCACCGCCCCACTCATCGGAGAAGAGCACCATCGCGCCATCATTGCTGAACGTCGCCGAATGCCAGAAAGAGAAGTTGGAATCGGACGCCGCGTCGAGGCGACGCGGGTTGGCCGGGTCGCGAATATCGAGCAGCAGCCCCATCCCTGCACAGGCGCCACCGGCAAGGCCGACCGCAGGGTACACGGTGATGTCATGGCACTGCGTCAGCTTGCCAGCGCCGGGATTTGGTCCGCGCCCACCGCCCCGTACGGCGTTGAGGGTGGCGAGTGTGAACGTCGCGGGGAGGCTGCCAGCCTTCTTGAGCGAATCGATCACCGCCATCGTGCGCGCCGAATCGTCGTGGGTCGACGTGGGCGTCAGCGGCGTCAATCCGGCCGGGAGGCCACCTCGCCCACCGCGACCAGCGCGGGCTGCGGCACCGGTGTCAGAGGGCGGCGCCCCGTGTCCACGCGGCGACGCCAGCCCGGCCGCCATGCCGGTGGAAGCGTCCGCGAAGATGCGGGGATGACTGACGATTGCCGCTTGCTCGGGGTGCGCCAGCGGCACCTTGATGACCTCGATCCGGAAGAGTGCGGTATTGGGATCGTCGGCACCGGTATTGGCGCAGCCGGGCATCTCAGTGGGCGAGCGGACTGACGACGTCCCCGAGATGTAGATGTAGATGTTTTCCTTGTCGTTGGGATCGGTGACGACGGTGTGCGTGTGCGATCCACGACAGGTCTGCACGTTGGTCAGGTATTTCGGGTGCGCGATGTCGGTGGCGTCGAAGACGCGGATGCCGCGAATGCGTTCCATGCTGACGGTGTCAGGCACGCCTTGCCCGCCGCAGTCGAGGCGCGCACTGGGCGCCTCGGACGACACGAACAGCAGATTCTTGTAGACCGACACGTCGCTCTGTGACGCGGGGCAGAGGTACGCGTTCTTGAGCAGCGGCGCGTTCGGCTTCGAGACATCCCACACCTGGTAGCCGTCGTAGCTGCCCTGGATCACGTAGTTGCCGACGAAGGCGAGGTCGGAGTTGGTGACGCCGGCGAACTGCGCTGATG
>JBEPVV010000192.1:0-4388 GCA_041690795.1 Gemmatimonadota bacterium
GATGATCACGATGGCGGCCACCACGATCCACAGCGCGACGATCCAGCCGGGAGCTTCAGCCCAGCCGATCCGCACCGACCACGCCGCCAACGCGAGCAGCGTGAGCACGATGGCCGCACCAGCCAGCGCACGCGCGAGACCCCGCATGCCACGCAGCGGTGCTGCTACGGCATCGAGCGAACGGTAGAGCGCACTGTCGTCCATCAGCCGCCGCCGAACCCGACCGCATAGGCGAAGAGGTTGACGCCCATGCGCAATGCAGCCTCGTGTTTTTCGGGCGGATCGTGATGAACGGACTCGTCTTCCCACCCATCGCCGAGATCGGACTGATAGGTGTAGTAGACGACCAGCCGGCCGTTGACGAAGACCCCGAATCCTTGCGCGGGCTTCCCGTCGTGTTCGTGAATCTTCGGCACGCCGGCCGGAAAGGAGTACACGAGATGATAGATCGGATGGTCGAGCGGAACCTCGACCAGCGGTCGATCGGGAAAGAGCCGCTTGATCTCGCGGCGGAACGATGCGTCGAGTCCATAGTTGTCGTCGACATGCAGAAAGCCGCCGGCCAGCAACCACTTCCGGAGAATCACGAGCTCCTCGTCCGACCAGTGCAGGTTGCCGTGACCGGTGGCGTGCAGGTACGCGACGTCCCAGAGCTCGGGATCGGTAAGCCGGACGGGGATCTCGGCGGCAGCGACCGGAATGTCGGTCCGCTGGCGGATGGCAGCGAGGAGATTCGGCAGACTTGAGGGATTGGCGTACCAGTCACCACCGCCGTCGTAGTGCAGCCGGCCGATCGTCAGTGCCGGCGCACCGCCGGCTTGCTGCGCCGCCATTGGCGACGCGCGGAGGATGAGCAGGAGTGCACCCGCGATGCGAAGCGGATTCACGGATGCTCGGTCACGAGGCGATATGCCTCGTTACGCGGAAGCCCGAAGCGTGCGGTGACCATGCGGATCACGTCCTTGCGCGAGTCGCCAGCCTTGAGCCGTTCGTCGATCGCCGCGAGAACCTCGACGGGATCGACGACGATTTCCGATTCGGAACCGGACGGCTGCCCACCGAGAATCACCGTGATTTCACCCAGCGGATCATGCTCCGTGTAGTACGTGCGAAGGCTCGACAATGTGCCGTCGCGAATCTCCTCGTGGATCTTGGTCAGTTCGCGCGCGACAACGCCCGGACGCTCGGCGCCGCAGAGGGCAATCAGGTCGTCGAGCAACTCCACCAGGCGACCAGGCGCTTCGTAGAAGACCACGCTCCACACTTCGCCCGTAGCGCGCTCCAGCAGGCGACGACGTGCCGCGCCCTTCCGCGGCAAAAATCCGAGAAAGAGGTAGCGATCGCCGCCGAGCGCCGAGGCGGAAAGCGCGGTCGCGGCGGCAGATGGGCCGGGGATCGGTACCACGCGGATTCCGTGAGACCGGGCCGCCGCGACAACGTCCGTTCCGGGATCGCTGATCGCCGGGGTGCCTGCGTCGGTAACGAGCGCCACGTCGCGCCCCTGAAGCATGAGATCCACCAGCGAATTGATCCGGCGTTCTCCCGAATGCGCATGGCAGGAAACCAGTCGGGGATGGGCGTCCAGCGAGGCCAGCAGCCCCTGGGTGCGCCGGGTGTCCTCGGCGGCGACCGTGTCGACGGCCGCCAGCGTGGCAGCCGCCCGCGGCGAGAGGTCACCCAGATTGCCCAGGGGAGTCGCCACGACATAGAGAGTTCCGGTTGCCATACTGAAAGAAAACCGAAAGGGGGCGTCGTTGCGAGGCGCCCCGCTTTTCAGCCTTCGATGCCGCGCCGGGTCTAGGCGGCCAGGTGCTGGTTGATCTTGGCCTCGAGGGCCGGACGCGGGTGCGCGCCGATCATCGTGTCGATATGCTTGCCGTCCTTGAAGAAGACGAGCGTCGGGATCGACCGCACGTTGTACTTCATGGCGGTCGCCTGGTTGGCGTCGACATCGAGTTTCGTGATCTTGACCTTGCCGGCGTAGTCCTTCGCCAGCGCGTCGAGCGTCGGGGCGATCATGCGGCAGGGACCGCACCACGCTGCCCAGAAGTCGACGAGCACCAACCCCTTCGCGCTGGTCACTTCGCCATCGAACGTCGCATCGCTGACAACCACAGTGTTTTCGCTCATGTTTCCCGCCGCTCCGTGGACATCCACATTAGGTTCACCAGACATGAAGCCGACCATTGCGCATCTCGGCATCGCAGTCGCCGACCTCGACGCCGCATTGCCGTTCTATCGTGACATCCTCGGTGTGCCATGCCGCGGTCCGGAGGAAGCCGACGGCGCGCGCATCATGCACCTCCAGTTTGGCGAGGCCGAGGTCGAGCTCCTCGAGCCGCTGAACGCCGACTCGCCCATCGCCCGGTTCCTCGCCCGCCGCGGTCCCGGCATCCACCACGTCTGCTACCGAGTGCCCGACCTCGATGCTGCGATCAGCAGCTGTCGCGCCAACGGTTACGAGCTGGTCGACGATGTTCCCCGCCGTGGCGCCGGCGGCCACCGCATCGCCTTCCTGCATCCGCGATCGACGCAGGGCACGCTGATCGAGCTGACCGAGTAATCGCGTGAATCAGCACCGTAACACCAACTTAGCTGCCCGGGTTCCCGGGGCGTTTCTCGTTCTCGCAGGGGTGGTTGATCTGGCCGGCCTGCGCGAGGTCGAAATCGTGCACCAGCCATCCCTGCTTGGCCTTGACCACGTTGATCGGAATGGTGACCGTGCACCCGTTGTGCGCCAGCTGCGTGGTGACCGTCCGCATGTCGCCCTTGTTGGCCGGCACATCGCCGAGCGCACGCGCCTGCACGCCGTGCAGGAATGCCTGCATGATGATGATCTGCTTCTGGTAGTTGCGGGGCGAGTGGGTTTGCGACGCCGGGCCCTTCGCGTTGCCCCAGAGCTCGGCCATCCGGGTGAGGTTGCTGTCCGCGACCGCGTGCATAAACTCCTCCACGGCGCCGGATGGGGTCGCGGCAGCACGCGTCTTCTGCGCGATCACTCCCATCGGCGCGCCGAGCACGAGGGCCAAGCACGAAATTCGCGACCGCAATCTGGCCATGGGGCGTTCTCCTGGCAGGGCGTGAATTCGAAACGTAATACTCCGGAATGCGAATGCGACCGTTGCGTCTCTATATCAACGTCGACCACGTGGCGACTGTCCGCCAGGCGCGGAAAACCGATGAGCCCGATCCAGCCCTCGCTGCTCGCGAAGCCGAGCGGGCTGGCGCCGACGGAATCACCGTGCACCTGCGTGAAGACCGCCGGCACATCCAGGATGCCGACGTCGTCGCGATTGTGCGCAGCGTCACCACCGTCTGCAACCTCGAGCTTGCGGCACGCGAGGAAATCGTCGGCATTGCCTGCGAACTGCGGCCCTTTCAGGTGACAATCGTTCCCGAACGTCGCGAGGAGGTCACCACCGAGGGCGGACTCGATCTCGTCCGGCGCGACGCCGCACTCCGCACCAGCATTCGCCGCCTCGACGAAGCCGGCATTCACGTGTCCCTGTTCATCGATCCCGACCTGCCGACGATCGACGCCGCCAAGGATCTCGGTGTCCCCGCCGTCGAGCTCCACACCGGCCGCTACGCCAACCACTGGCGCGAGAACGACGATGCGCTCGATGAATTGCGCTCCGCCGCCGAGCACGCGGCGCAGATGGGCCTCGCCGTACACGCCGGACATGGCCTCACCTATCAGAACGTCGTACCGGTCGCGCAGATCGCGGCCCTCGAAGAACTCAATATCGGCCACAGCATCGTCAGCCGCGCCATCTTCACCGGCATCGGGCCCGCCGTGCGCGAGATGAAGCACCTGATCGGAAGCGTGCGAGCATGAGCAGCGCAATCCGGCGCGCCGAGTTCTTTGCGCTCGAGGCCAACGAATATCTCGCCGATCTCGATGAGCTGGCCACGGCGCGTGACCGCCCCGACGCCGAGCGGCTGGTGCGTGGCGCGCGCGCTGCGCGGCGCGGCGCTGATGGCCGGACTGGGCACCTACGCCCGCGCCGCCGCCGGACTTGAAGCGATCGCGCGTCAGGTGCGCGATCACGCTCTCGCCTGGGAGCCGAATGCGCGCGACGCGTGGAGTGACGGATTGGCGACGTTGCGCGCACTGGTGCTGCGCGCCGCGACGTGGGAAGCCGCCGACGACCGCCAGGCGCTCACGCTTGCCGAGCGATTCGAGCAGGTCATCCACGGTCGTACCGCGCGCCCTGCTGCTCCACCCGCCACTGCGCTGACGCCGGGTGTTCGCGCGTTCATCGCCCGCGAATCGGCGCTGATTGCCGGCTCGTTCGAACAGGCATCGCGCGCGCTCGCGCCGATTCCGCCCGCCGCGGCGCTGGCTGCCGTGCTCGAGCGACTGCAGTCATTGCGCGGCCTTGGCG
>JBEPVV010000193.1:0-4383 GCA_041690795.1 Gemmatimonadota bacterium
GCACTCTCGTCGGCCAGCGGCACCGCAGCACGGCTATCGGGGAGCGGCAGCAGCACCAGCGGCGTGATCCGCGGCACCAGTGGCGGGGCGAGTGGGTCGAGATCGAGGAGGAGGAGGCGTCGGGGCATGGTGCAAGAACGTGCATCAGCGCTGAACGCAGTCATCGTTCTGACGCCGAGTGGTACGTGGTGTTGCGGCGGTCAGCGCCGCCGCTTCGAGGCGTCGATGATCGCATCGACCAGCGGTGCTGCATCAAATCGCACCGGGTCAGTCGCCGGCAGCCCGGTTTCTCTTGCAGCAGCGTCGCACGCGGCGCGCGCGGCTGCCTCATCGAGATCGAAGGTGTTGAGCGCAATCCCCACGACGCGCGTGGGATGCACCGCGGCGCCGATCGTTTCATACCAGCGGACATAGTCGGAGAGCGGCGGAATCCTGACCCACGACGCGGTGCGATAGTCACCGAGATATTCGCGCGTAGGCTGGTGGCAGAGGATCATGGCATCGGGGCAGCTGCCGTGCAGCAGCCCGAGCGTGACGCCGCTGTACCCCGGATGATTGATGCTCCCCTGCCCCTCCACCAGCACCACGTCTGCCCCCTCGGCGCCGCGCAACACCAGCTGCTCGGCCGCACCGGCGATGAAGTCGGCGACCACTGCATCGACCGCCGTGCCCCATCCCTCGATCATGATTCCGGTCTGTCCGGTCGCGACAAAATTCGTCCGCACACCGCGCGCGTTGAGCTGCTTCACCAGCTGCAGCTGTGCGGTCATCTTGCCGACGTTGCAGTCGGTGCCCACCGTGAGCACCACGAATGCGTCGACATCCTTGGCGAGGCCGGTGGCAATGGGAATATCGGCGGGAGGGCGGCGCGCGTCGGTGATGGTGCGGCCATGCTGGCGCGCGGTCTCGGCGAGTTCAGGATTATCGGCGAGGAAGGTGTGCAGGCCGCTGACGATGTCGCACCCGGCGCGCAGTGCCTGTAGCAGCCAGCCGTGCCATTCGGCAGGGAGCTGGCCGCCTTGCGGCGCGATGCCGATCAGCACCGCGTTGGCGCCGAGCGCCAGGCCTTCATCGACCGTACCAATGACGGGGATATCGCCGCCGAAGCCGAGCACCGACTGCGCCGTCTCGCCGATGCGTTGCCGATCGAGCACTGCCACCACCCGGGAGGGATGGTAGCGGATGACCGAGTTTGCCGTCTTCGATGTCATCACCGAAAAATCGTGATCCGCGAGGATGAGGTAGCGCGGTTCGATCACGACTTGACGGGACCCTCCACCGATGTGCCACCGGCAGCTGTTCCGCCCTGCCCGATCTGCTTCGGCGAATCCTTGCCGCCGCCGAGCAGGCCCATCTTGGCCTTGAGCTCGAGCAGCTGCTGGTCAGACGAGCCATGGTATTCCAGCTGCTCGAACTGCTTGACGAGGGTGTCGCCGCTCATCTCCTGCTGCAGCTCGACCGATGCGATCGCCTTGCGCTCGTTGGCCTCGATTTTCTCCTGCATCCGCTCGAACGACTCGAAGGCGCTCTTGTCGCCCATCCCCGAGAGCGTGTCCTGGATGCGCTGCTGCGCCTCGGCCCGCCGCGCGCGCGCGATGAGGATGTTCTTCTTGCGCTTGGCTTCCTCGATCTTGTCGTTGAGCTGGCGCAGCGACGCCTTGAGGGCGTCCGTTTCCTGCTTGCTCTTGACCCAAGTTTCGTGCAGCTGTTGTGCGCCCTGCAGCGACTCGTTGTAGCGCATCAGCGCCTGCTTGGCGAGATCGTCCTGTCCCTGCTGCACCGCCAGCATGGCTCGCCGTTCCCAGTCTTCCGCCGTCTTCTGCATCGCGGCCGAGTCGGCCTCCAGCTTCTTCTCGTCGGCAATCGACTGGGCCACCTGCTGGCGCGCCTTGTCGAGCTGCGTCCGCATGTCGACGATCAGCTGGTTGAGCATCTTCTCGGGGTTTTCGGCCCGCGAGATGAGGTCGTTCAGGTTCGACCGCAGTACGGTCGCGAATCGATCGAAGATGCCCATGGTTACTTCTCCCCGAACGGTGCAAGCACGTTCAAATGAGACGCCAGCGCGAGTGCCAGCGAATCGACGCTGGCCTCGAACTCGCTGAAGTCGAGATCCGCCAGTTCGAGCGCGTCGGTCAGCACGACGTGATCGCCCTCGATGCCGTACGATCCGTGCACCAGGTCGCGCGCGTTGAGTTCGAGCAGCATGCGGCTGAGCTCGCCGGCCCGGGTGACTGCGGCAGGCAACGGCATCACGCGCACCCTCAAGACCAGCACCGGCGGCGCATAGTGGACCACCAGCTCGGCGCCCTCCTCGGTGCGGACCAGCCACATGTCTTCGGCGACCGATTCGACCGGCAGTTCGAGCCGGTCGAGAAAGGCGCGAACGTCTTCACGAGTTGTCATTGGAACTCCTGGTGTGGAACAGCTAACTGATCGTCATTCGCCGCTAACTGAACGCCGTGCGCCGCTAACTGAACGCCGTGCGCCGTGCGCCATGCGGTCGATCCGGTACGCTCGGCCAGGGCCCCAGGGATTCCCGCCGAGCCTACCCACTGGACCGCGCGGCGCATGGCGAAGGGCGCAGTACCTGGAATCGTCACGGTGCCAATTCCTGCTTCTCCTGCTGTTTCGTCAACAACCGCTCCGAAAAATCGACCCGCTCCTCGACTTCGCCAAGCCGGTTGCGCAATTCGTCGAGCTCGGAGTAGAGCTCCGGGGGCACCTCGACGTTTCCATCGATCGCCTCACCGGAGATCCGCGCCGACAGCGCTTTCCCCAGCGGTCCGCGGAACACCATCATCACCGCCCAGCCGGTGATCGCCCACATCGGGATCGACGCCGGGCCTATCATCGATGTCACCCAGGCAAGGGCGCCGGCGACACCGGCGGCGCCGAGCCCGAGGCCGACGAAGGTGGCGCCAATCCATTCGTTGCTGCGATCGCGTGCCATGTCAGGAATCCAGCTTGCGGAGCTGATCGAGCGGCTCACGCTGTGACAGCAGGCGCTCGGCGAAATCGAGACGCTCCTCGAGCTCCGCCATCCGCTGCTGATCGTAGGCGAGATCACTCACGTGCGCTTCGAGCTGCTCGATGCGCTGCGTGGATTCGTCGTCGCTGGCGCCGCCGCTGTCCAGCATCTTGCCGATCGCCCGGCCGACTGGGCCGCGCAGCAGTGCGAAGAAAATGGCGGCGCCAGCCACCGCGCCGGCGAGCGGCGTCGGATCGTGGATGAACCGGGCCTGCTCGGTCATCCCCACCAGGAATGCCAGCGCCATTCCGGTGAGGGAAAGCGTCAGCAGCATGCCGACGATGCGACCACCGCGCGCGTTGCTCATACCGGCGTATCGTGGCGCTGGAGTCGCGGTACATCGACGCGTTGCGCGAGCATCCGCTCGGCGAAGTCGAGCCGTTCCTCGAGCTCCTGAAAGCGGGTTTCCGATCCCTCCAGCTCCGCCACTCGTGCTCGCAACTCGCCCACCTCGTCTGTCAATGCCGCGTCGGCTGCCGGTCCGCCGATGCGCTGAGCCCACGCGCGCAACACCGGACGAAGGAGACTGACAACGGCCAGCACCGACGCCATCGCGAATACCGCGACGATCGCGATGTCCTTGGAGTTCATACCGGGGTCCGGTGGAGGGGCAGCTGCGAATCATCCCCGCGATTGATCAACAGGCGCTCGGCAAAGTCGAGTCGTTCATGGGTTTCGAGAAGTTGCGCGTGAATATCGTCGAGCTCGGTGCGCAATTGCTCAACTTCGCCCTGCATCTGCTCCAGCTCCCGGCGCGCTGCGGCGCCTTCGTTCGCACCGCTGTTGTGTCGAATTGCGTCGGCGATGGCACGACCGATCTCGCTCTTGCCCAGCACCGCAAGCAGAGGAATCGAGAGCACCATGGCGCCGATCATGAATTCGGGGCCGGTCATGCGCTCTGGCCTGGTGTGATGGCTTCGGCGTTCGCATCGGCGGGCTTGACCAGCATGCGTTCGGCGAAGTCGACGCGTTCCTGGAGCTCGGAGAGGTCGCTGCGGAGGTGATCGAGTTCCTCGTACACGGCCGGGTCGAACTCGGGTGGGGCGACGGGCGTCTTGCCGTGACGCAACCGGTCAGCGATGGCGCGGCCGATCGGCGAAAAGGAGATGCCGACGAGGGCCATTCCGCCGAAGACGAAGATGATTCCGAAAATGTCTTGCATCAGTCCACCCCCCGCCTGGCGCCGTGATCCCGAATGAGGCTCCTACGACCGACAATTCGCGAATGTTTCAACCGGAAACGGAGCCTATTTGGACTTCTTCGGCTTCAGCTGGACCAGCCGCTCCCGCGCCAGCCGCCGGCCGGTAGGAGTAGCAGCCAAGCCGCCGCCAGCGGTCTCTCGATAACGGACATCC
>JBEPVV010000194.1:0-4363 GCA_041690795.1 Gemmatimonadota bacterium
ACGCCAGCTGCACTTTTCTTGTTCCGCTCTGCTATCCGGGCACCGTCGTCGTGCTGCGTGACCTGACGCAACGGATGGCGGCTCAGGCGGATCGCGTTGCGTTCGAACGCCGAATGGCGGCATCCGAAAAAACGCTGGCGATCGGGCGCGTGGTGTCGGGCGTGGCGCACGAGCTCAACAATCCGCTCGCGGTGGTGCTCGGCCAGAGCGAACAACTCTCGCTGGCAGCGCCGGTGGGCGAAATGCAGCAAGGACTGCAACTGATTCACGAAGAAGCGCATCGGGCACGGCATATCGTGCGCGACCTACTCGCCTTCGTCCGGGAAGGAGGCAACCGCCTCGATCCGGTCAACATCGTCAGCGTCGTGCGCCACACCGTGGCGACCCAGCAGAGCAAGGCGGTGGGCGGCGACGTTCGCCTCTGGGCCGACATCGACCTGATCTCGGTGGTGGTGGACGCGCACCGCCCGTCGCTCGAACAGGTGGTCGTGAACCTGGTCGACAACGCGATCGACGCCGCCGGTCCGGGCGGCGTGGTCCGCGTCGGCGTCCGCATCGATGGCGAGCGGGTCGAGGTTGCGGTGGAGGACAACGGTGCGGGCATTCGCGACCACCTGATCGCGCGTGTCTTCGAACCGTTCTTCACCACCAAGGAACCCGGCCAGGGCACCGGTCTCGGTCTGGCCGTGTCGCATGGGATTGTGGAGCAGCACCGCGGCACCCTTCGTCTCGAGAATCGTCCGGAGCCAGGAATCGGGGCGCGGTTTGTCATCGACCTTCCGGTCTCGAGCACGGTCACTCTCCCGCCGGTCGCCGTGACGCCGCGAGGGCGAATCTTTCCCGAAGCTCCCAGACTAAACGGTGCGCCGGGCGTGGTGCTACTGGTCGACGATGAACCGTCGGTCCGGATGACGCTGGCCAAGATGTTCCAGCGGGCCGGCTGGGTGGTGCGCGAGGCCGCCACAGGCGAGGAAGCGCTTGTCTGGCTCACTGCGGTCTCCGATTGCAACGCTCCTGCGGTCATCCTTTGCGACTTCAAGATGCCGCGAATGACGGGGCAGCAGCTCTATGAACACCTGCTTCCCGTGCGACCAGAGCTGGCGCGCCGGATGATCTTCGTGACCGGCGACGTCGTGGGCTCGACCGTCAGCGGCTTCAGCCAGCACTCAGGCCGGGAAGTCGTCGAAAAGCCTTTCACCGTGGGGGAAATCGCCGAGGCGGTGCAACGTACGCTGGCGAGGGAAGTGGTAGCACAGACTCCGACGCGCTAGGCGATCGGTGGGCGAGACAATACTCTTCAGCGCAGCGGAGTTTCCTCCGCCCCTGACTCCCACCTGTAACACAGGATCACCCGATGAAACGTTTTCCCCTGATGGCAGCTGCCACCGTTTTCGGGCTCGCCCTTCTTGCCGGCGCTACGCAGCAGCTCGCTGCCGTAGGACCGAAGCCAATGCTTCCCGCTGATGGTCAGCGTTGTTACTACCACCTCTGGAGCTGTTCCTATGTTAACGGCGCCTACTGGAGCGGCTGCGATCCGGAGTTCATGGAAGGGTACATTCCGACCGAGACCGCCCGCGCGATCTGCAGCCAGTATCACGGGCAGTAGCAAGTGAAGCGTTCTCCCCCGGGCCGGCCGGTCCGGGGGGAAACCCGTCCTCGATCTCGACCGGCCCCGACCACCCAACCCATGCGACTCTTTCCAGTATTGCTCGCGCTATGCGCTGTGTCCGCGCGCGTCGTCGGCGTGCATGCCCAGACCGCCGATTCCGTCGTTCCCGACCTGGCTCCGCTGGTGGCGCAAGTCCGCAGCGAAATGCAGCCGGTGCTGGAGCGGTGGAACACCGATCGCTCGGCACTCGGGCGGCGCTACGCCAGCGACTATTCGTCGTATCATGACGCGCGCTTCCGCACCTTCTACGGCGCCTGGCAACGGCGACTGGCGGTGCTCGACTTCGACCATCTGACCCGGCCGGCGCAGGTCGACTACCTGCTGCTCGACAACCGGATTCGCGCCGAAGTCGCTGCGCTCGATCGGAACCGCAAGCTCGCGCACGAGATGGCGCCGCTGCTCCCCTTTGCCGATTCGCTCGACGCCATGCTCGAAGCTCGCCGCCGTCTCGAGCGTCCGGATCCGGTGCACGCCGCTGCGGTGCTGGCGTGGATGACGGTGCAGCTCGACTCGGCGCGAGCGCAGACCCACGGCATCAACGGGCCGTCGAAGATCGTCGCCTATCGCACGGCCGACGCCGTTGCCGATCTGCGGCGGCAGTTCCAGGCGTGGCAGCGCTTCTACATCGGCTACGACCCGCAGTTTGGCTGGTGGCTGACCGAGCCGGCGAAGCGCTTCGACACGGCACTCGAGGCGTGGCGGAAGTATCTCCGCGAGCAAGTGGTGGGTGCGCGGGAGGGCGAGGACGAACCGATCGTCGGCGCTCCCATCGGTGCCGACGGTCTCGCCGCCGACCTGCGGGCCGAGATGATTCCGTACACGCCGGCCGAACTGATCGCGATCGCCGAGAAGGAATACGCGATGCTCGAGGCCGAGGCGCGCAAGGCATCGGGGGAAATGGGGTTCGGCGACAACTGGAAGGCCGCGCTGGAAAAGATCAAGAACGACTATCCGCCAGTCGGCGAGCAGGCCGTGGCGGTACGCGACATGGCGCGCGAGGCGATCCACTTCGTCGAGTCACACGACCTGATCACGGTGCCACCGCTCGCCAATGAAATCTGGCGGATGGAGATGATGTCGGCCGAGGCGCAGAAGACCAATCCCTTCTTTCTGGGCGGCGAAGTGATCCAGGTGTCGTCGCCCACGGACGGAATGACGGACGACGAGAAGCTGCAGTCACTGCGGGCCAATAACCGCACCATGTCGCGCGCGACGGTGATGCACGAACTCATTCCCGGCCACGAGCTCCAGGGCTTCATCGCGGCGCGGAGCAACAGTTACCGCCGCATCTTCGACACCCCTTTCTACGTCGAAGGGTGGTCGCTGTACTGGGAGATGCGCTTCTGGGATCTCGGCTTCATCTCGACGCCCGAGCAGCGCATGGGCGCACTCTTCTGGCGCATGCACCGCGCCGCTCGCATCATCTTTTCGCTTCGCTTTCACCTCGGTGAGTGGACGCCGCAGCAGTGCATCGACTTCCTGGTCGACAAAGTGGGGCACGAGCGCGCCAGTGCGACCGGCGAGGTGCGGCGCTCGTTCAACGGCAACTACTCGCCGCTCTACCAGGCCGGCTATCTCCTGGGCGGCATGCAGTTGCACGCCCTCCATCACGACCTGGTGGGCGGCCACCGGATGACCGACCGGCAGTTCAACGACGCCGTGCTCGCCGCGGGAGAGATGCCGATCGAAATGATCCGCGCGCTGCTCAAGCCGGACGTCAAGCTGACGCGGGATTACGTGGCGAAGTGGAGATTCGCGGAATAACCTGTCGTTCTGACAACCTTCTCTGCCGCGCTGACCGCATGCACCACTGCGGCCTGCAGCGGCGGCAGGGATCCGCTGGCATCTCCGATGCGCTTTCCGCCCGCAATGGCAGCGACCGTTCGTTGCCGGCAACCCAGTACTTATCGCCCGGACGGGCAGGAGCATGGACATGCGGACACAGCATGGATGGAACAATTGGCCGAACAACCAGATGGCGATTGAGCCGGCGATCGATCGCTTCATCGCCCGGGCATTCGACGTGCCGGTGTGGAGCGGCGGCGCCGACGTCACCGAACTCACCGATCGGGCCGAGATCACGGTCGATGTGCCGGGCGTGAAACCGGAGCAGATCGCCGTGTCGGCCGAACACCGCACCCTCACGGTCAAGGTCGAGCGCGATGGTCGCCCGCCGTTCGTACGACAGTACACCATTGGCACCAAGTTCGACATCGGCCAGGTACAGGCGAAGCTCGAGCTCGGCGTGCTGACGCTGACGCTTCCGAAGGCGGCCGAAGCGCAGGTGCGGAGTGTGCCGGTGATTGCAGCCTAACGAGAGGCGAGAGGCGAGAGACGAGACGGCGAGAGGCGGACGAGCAGACTCCTACCTCTCCTCTCTCGTCTCTCGTCTCTCGTCTGTACCTTTCCTCTTTCCCACGAGAGGATCGTGTCATGTTCTCCTCCATCAATCCCGCCACCGGCGAGACCGTCGCCGAATATCCGCTGCACTCGCTGGCCGAGGTTCGCGCAGCGCTCACCCGCGCCGACAAGGCGTGGCGCAACTGGCGACTGACGAGCTTCGGCGAGCGCGCCGCGCTGATGCGCTCGGTGGCCAAGCTGCTTCGCGAGCGCACTGATCGATACGGCCGGTTGATGGCGCTCGAAATGGGAAAACCGATCGATGCCGCGGGCGCCGAGGCGGAGAAGTGCGCG
>JBEPVV010000195.1:0-4336 GCA_041690795.1 Gemmatimonadota bacterium
GGGGGCCGCCGCCGGCGTCGCCGCCCCTAATAACGGTTGGCCCCCTCGCGCGTGTTTGTCGTGCGCCAGAGTGGGCCGCCATCATATGCTGGCGGCCCTCTCGTCTTGCTGCCCACGCCGGCCCTGCGTTACCGGCTCAGCGGATCAGCACCGCGCGGTAGCCATCGAGCGCCTGGATCGCGTAGGTGCCGCGTACGGCGGCCGCGGCCACTGTCGCCTGATACTGGGAGGTCAGCGTAAGGTCGGAGACGTAGATTTGCGCGACATCACCATTGCCGACCTGACCGGTCACGATGAGATTGGCGGTGCCGTCCTGGATCGTTGCAAAGCCGTCGTAGCTGACGATCCGGACGCTGTCGATTGCCGGGCCACTGACGGCGAACTGCACGGCGCCGTCGTTGCCGGTGGGACTCGCGAGCTGCAGCGTCAGCCATCCGCCAGTTGGCGCGGGCGGCGGCGTGACGGTACCGGTCGCCTGATCCGAGCTGCAGGCACCAAGTGCGAGCAGTGTCACGGTCAGCAATGCAGCGACAACGATTCGTCGAGACTTCATCAGACGCACCAACCTTCAGCCCAGGATGATTCCCGGCGACGGTATCGCCGGAAGTTCACGCTGGCGGCTGGGCGGGCATGGCACTCGGATGCGGACTGAGTGCGGTAGCTCCCTGGCTCTGCGAACCCGGATTTCCCCGGGCGTGCTCTGGGCAGCGTCGTTTACGTTCTCGTTGGGAAGTATCGAGCCCAACGCTGTATAACTTTAGCAATTGAGCGGCCAGACTTTGACCTTCGTGTCTGCCGCGACCGATAATATTCTACGCCATGCACTTACGCAAGAGGACCACGCCTTGACACGCCCAGAACAACGTCAAAACTGTCTAATTATTGGTCACCACCTAGATCGGTGGAGGTCGCTGGCGGGCAGGAGGCATCTTCGATGACCGCCGCACCGTCGATCGCGTTTGTCATTCCAGCGTACAACGCAGCCAATGTGATCGGGGAGGCGATCAGGTCAGCCCGCAGCCAGACGGCGCCTGCCGTCGAGATTATTGTCGTCGATGATGGGTCGCGAGAAAATACTGCGGAAATCGCGAAACGGGAGGGTGCTCGTGTCATTCGTCAGGCCAACGGCGGACCCGCGGCCGCGCGGAACACCGGCATTCGCGCGACGGACGCCGAGTGGATCGCGCTGCTCGACGCGGACGATCTCTGCTTCCCCACGCGGCTCGAGCGCCAGATACCTCACATGCACGATCCGGCCGTCGCGGTAGTCAGCAGCGACGCCGTGGTCCCGGGACGACCATCGTCAAGACCCGGTGAGATCACCTTCGACCTGCTCTGGCGGAAGAACTGGATCCGCACCTCGAGCGTGGTGCTTCGGAAGGCCGCGTGGCAGGCGGTCGGCGGCTTCGACGAGGACCGTGAGCTGATTGGCGTCGAGGACTACAACCTCTGGCTTCGCCTCGCGCACGCCGGCTGGCGTTTCACCTATCTGGACGAAGCGCTGGTCGACTACCGGCCGTCGCCGACCAGCCTGACCGGCCAGACGCGCCGCTTCGCGGCCGCCGAACTCTTTCACGTTCGCCGGATGGTTGGCCAGTTCGACATGCCGGAGAGCGCGCTGCGCGAGCGGGAGTACCAGATCTATCGCAATTACGGCCTCGAATTTTTTCACTACCGCGACTGGGAATCAGCACGGGCGTTTCTCGGCGAAGCGGGCAAACGCGGGCCGCTGAGTATCGCCGAGCGCATCCGGCTCGTGGCCGCCTATCTCCCGGTCCCGGGCCGCGCTAAGCGTTGATGCGATTGCGCGGAGTGTGGTGGACGACGCTGGCGATCTGGCTGGCACTGGTGATGTGGCTGACCTTGCGCTCTGCCCCCGCCCAGGCGGCACGCGTCGCGGAGTTGCCGTGGTACTGCCTGCTCTGCGGCGAAGCGGGAACCGCCGACTTCCTGCTCAACCTGCTGATGTTTGCCCCCCTGGGCGTGGCTGCGAATGCCCTCGCGCTGCCGCGCTGGCGCGTCTTTGCGTTCGCGCTCGCGCTGACGGTCGCCATCGAACGCAGTCAGTGGCACCTGCTGGTGGGGCGCGACGGATCACTCGGGGATGTGATCGCCAACAGTGGCGGCGCCGTGCTCGGATGGTTTGCCTATCCGCTGCTGCGGTCGGCGTGCGCGCCTTCGCAACGATTTGCGCGCAACGCGATTGCCATGGTCCTCGTGGTCACCACCATGGTGTGGATCGGCACCGGCATCGGACTCGCGCCGGCGCCGAGTGATGCGCTGCCCTGGACGGGGCAGTTGCAGCATCGCTGGCCGGGGCACGACGTCTTCCCCGGCCGGATCCTCCACGCCGCTATCAATGGCATCGCGATTCCCAATGACCCGATGAGTGCCGCGGCGCTTTCGCGCGACTCGGTAACGGCGACCCTCGAGCTGATTCGCACCGGAGTGCGATTGCCGCCCCGTCTTGCTTCGCTTGTCCGCGTCGTCGACGCAGAAGGTCGTCCGCAGCTTGCAGTCACGGAGTCCGGCGCCGACGTGGTGACAGAGATACCGTTGCGGGCCACACGATGGGGGCTGCACACGCCGGAATGGGTCTTCACGGGAGCGATGGAGTTTGGGGTAGGTCGTCCGTGGCAGATGGTGGCGCAGTGGCGGAGAGATGGCGTGCGGCTGACGTCGGCCGCATCAGAGCCCGTAACCGGAGCGACGGTCCAGTTACACCCGCTGTCGATCGCGATGGGGTGGGTATTCGTCCATCCATTCGTCCGGATGATCGGCACCAACGCGCG
This sequence comes from Gemmatimonadota bacterium, assembly GCA_041690795.1. Taxonomy (GTDB): domain Bacteria; phylum Gemmatimonadota; class Gemmatimonadetes; order Gemmatimonadales; family GWC2-71-9; genus Palsa-1233. The sequence goes on from JBEPVV010000195.1 coordinate 2,793, forward strand.
GCTGTGGAATTACCTGTGGCTGGCCTGGTGGTTCGGGCTGGTCGCGTGGTTTGCCGCCGGCCTGCACTGGCGAGCCGTCGTCGGCGCGGTTGCGGCGCAGAGTGCGTTACTGATGGGTGTGGCCGTGGTCACGTCCGTACCGTGGCACGCCGACGAACTCATCGTCGGAATTGCCGCCGCCGGCATGGCGGCGTTCTGCGGACGGCTGCGAGCGTCACCGCCCCGCTGAGCCGGCTGTCCGGGATCAGTTGAGGATCAGGTCCTGCGCACCGCGCGGCTTGACCACCCACGTCCCGTCTGCCTTCGGCATCAGCACTCCGCGAATCGTTCCGGTGCGGCCAGGCGGAAAGATGCTCTTCGGAGCGCCCAGCAGCTGATCGATCAGCACGTTGACGGTAACGGTGGGCGCGGCAGGGTCAGCGACCTTGACGATGAAGTCTACGCCCGAGGTCACCGTGTCCTCAATGACGATGTTGCTCAACTGGATCAGCGCGGCATCGAGTGCGCCGTCGCGCGCGGTAATGGCGTCCGCCACGGTGATGACCTGCGGGAGCGGCGCTACCCCCGTTCCATACGTCGAGAACAGCCCGTCGAGGAGCACTGGCTTGCCGGCATCCTGCCCGGTGGTTCCGAGCACGAGCACCGAGTCGCCGATGTTGTTGCCGTTGCCGCCGAAGCGCGGCCGTGCACCGGTGATCCGCAGCGTGCCACTGGTGTCGAGCAGGAAGGCCATCGAATCGCGGAATGCCTGCAACGGCGAGATCACCTTGCCGCGCACCAGCACGCGTCGCCCAGCAGGCAGTGCGCGGGCAGCGGCGAGCGAAACTTCGGCGTAGCCCAGACGGACCACGCGGCTGCTCTGGATCGAATCGTTCTGGGCGACAATGCGTACCACGCCAGTATCGCCGGCGACCACGCCGACCGAATCGCCGAGCGCCCTGCGATCGATCACGACACGATAGGTGCCGATCGGCACATCGTTGAACACTGCCAGTCCCTTCGAATCCGTCGTGGCAATCCGCAGCGTATCGGTGCCGCTCGGCGCCAGCAGAGCCACGCGAACACCGGTGACAATCGTATCCGCGCCGGTCAGTGTCAGCGACCCGTCCCGGTCGAAAAAGACGCCAACGCCGATCGCGCCGTTGGCAAGTGGTGGCAGCGTCAGGGTCTCGCCGGCGTTGGTGCAGGCGGCGAGCAACAGCATCACGGCCGCTGAACGATATCGAAGGGTGCGCATTACCAGTTCTCCATCCGGATGCCAACGCGGATAATTCGCGGATCACCGCGGCGGCTCGACAGTTGTCCGAACGAGGAATTCGCCAGCAGCGGCAGCACGGTATGGCCGCTGCCATCGATCGTGATCGTCGCGGCCGGATTCACCAGCACCGCGGCGTGGTCATACAGCCCGGTAGTGCTGCTGAGCAACCCGAAGCCATCGACGGTGAGCGCCCAGCCATGAGCAAACGAAAATCCCGCGTGCAGATCGAGAGCGTATACGCCGGGATCGCGGCAACTGTTCCGCGCCACGATGCCGCCACCCTGCG